>NZ_JBXGSI010000019.1:0-127272 GCF_056790315.1 Sphingobium sp. VMM | reverse complement strand
CTAGATCCCGATGAAATGACCCGCCACGAAAGCTTCACTCGGCTTGTTCGGGAAGGACGCAGCGTGGAGGACATATCCCTGACCTTCGGCCTGACCGCTTTACAGGTGAAGCGAACCCTCGCGCTGGGCAATCTCCTGCCCCGCATCCGCAATCTCTATCGGATGGGCAGCATCGAAGCCGTGACCGTCCGGCACCTGACCCTTGCCACCAAGGCACGGCAGCGCGAATGGCTGACGCTGCTCGACAGCGAGAGTGATCACGCCCCCACCGGCCAAAATCTCAAGGCATGGTTGCTAGGCGGCACTACCATTTCCGCCAAGGTCGCGCTGTTCGATCTTGCGCCCTATCCGGGCGAGATCGTCTCCGACCTGTTCGGCGAGGACAACTATTTTGGTTGCGCTGCGGATTTCTGGACGGCGCAAATGGCGGCGGTTGAGGAACGGGCGCAAGCCTTTCGCGACGCGGGATGGCCGGAAGTCGTCATCATGGAGCGTGGCAACTATTTCCACACATGGGAGCATGAGCACTGCCCGAAGAAGAAAGGCGGGCGCGTCTATGTGGCGATCAGTCATCGCGGCGAAGTCACTTTTCATGAAGGCTATGTGACCACCAAGGAGGCCCGCAAGCGCGAGAATGGCGACACGGTTGCCAAGCCGGTGCGCCCGGAGGTCAGCGCGCCTATTCAGAACTATATCGATTTGCACCGTCATGCCGCCGTGCAGGCCTCCCTGCTGTCGCAGCCCGCCATGGCGCTGCGCCTGATGGTAGCCCATGCCATCGTTGGTTCGCCCTTGTGGCGGGTGGACGTGGAAAAGCAGCGCGCCAACAATGACGCTATTGCCGAGAGCGTGGAAGGCAGCGCATCGGAAGCGATCTTCGACGCCAAGCGGCGCGAGGTTCTCGGTCTATTGGGCTTCGATCCCGAGACGCCGACCGTGACGGGCGGCTATGCGGGCGATCATGGTTTGCCGGGGCTGTTTCTCCATCTGTTGGGCCTGCCCGATGAGGCGGTCTCTTCCATCCTCGCCATCGTGATGGGAGAGACGCTGGCGGCGGGGAGCACGATGGTCGAATTGCTAGGCAGCTTGCTCAACGTCAATATGTCCACTGTCTGGCAAGCCGACGATGCCCTGCTCGACAGCATCCGCGATCGCGAAGTCATCGGGCGCATCGTCGCAGAGGTGGCAGGCGATGCCATTGCCTGCGCCAATGCCGGGGAAAGCGTCAAGGTGCAGCGCCAGATCGTGCGCGATTGCCTTGCCGAGATCAATGGGAGGGCGAAGGTCGATGGCTGGGTGCCGCGCTGGATGACCTTTCCGCCCTCAACCTACACCGACCGGGGCGGCGTTGGCAGCGCCGAGCGGTGGAGCGAGTTTGCCCCGTTGCTCGATACCGCAGAAACCGTGGACGAAAGCGCGAATCAGCCGATGGCGCAAACCGCCTGACCTTGCATGACCCGGAGGCGGTACCGCCTCCGGGGCTTCTACCGTTCGGCGGAAAGTGCCATCAAGGACGGGCATGATGAAAGCAGATTTGAAAACCGCTCCTCCGCCAAAATGGCGGAGGAGCGGTTTTGCGACGAACGGAATATTGCACTGCCTCCTGCTACTTGGTCAGTAGGAGACCTCTCGCGGCAGTCATTTAGAAGCTGCCCGGTTATAACGGACGGGAAGCGGCTTACTTGTGCGCCGACCCGCGTCAGCGTTGGTCCAAATCATAGGCAGACTTGCAAACTGAACGGCGTCATCAGCGATCCAGGCTGCGTCATACAGCGTTGTTCGCTCCTGTGCGAAGTAGAACGGATCGCACGTTCGTCCCGCAACAGATTTTGGCACATTGAGCGCCCACCCCTTTAATCCGCAGCCATGCACCTCCCCATCAACCAGATTATACTGGGCTACGACTGCCTCAGAAAGTGGGGTCAGCGTGATCGATGCGACGGTATGATGAAACAAGATGCTGTCTTCATTTTTGCGCGTTTGGAGGTCTGTGCCATGATAGTCCACCTCCAGGGTGGGTGTTTGACAGTCATTCTTGGCATATAATCGAGCACTGGCTTCTATCGCCCCGTCCTTGATGGCGATCCGGGTGATGATCCCATGTCGGACGCCCTTGCCGATCGGGGTGCAATCCGAGACCCAGTTTCCATCCAACCCCTCTGCCTGAACCGGTATGGCGACACTGGCGGCTAGCAAAGTGGCAAACAGGATCAATTGGGCCTCCCCCTGCGATTCGAAGAAATTGAACTACCTGATTGCATTAAAGGCTAGCATTTTCGAGTGATCGGCCTCCCTCCGCTGGTGCAAATAGTTCGAGAATTGGCATTGACGATCGGCTCTCTTTGATGCCGGACCATGACCCATCGCGCCAGCCGACTCTTTGTTTCATGGTCATTTTCTGATAGGTTGCTCACGCGTTGCGCACAGGGCAGCGCCGGGACTGCGAATCCTGATCCGAAATAGCCTTCCTCGAAAACAGATCGTTTTCGGGGTGCCGTCGTATATGTCCAGGTCTTCGGGCTAAAAACGGCGGCGCATGTCTTCGGATCATGTTCGCAGCCCCGGTGACTCCCGTGCCCAGTGCGCGGGAGTTTCGGGATTGTACCGCATCCGCCCCGTCGCTTCCGCCTCATCCGCTTTGGATGCGGAATGGAGGTGCATATGCCTGCTCCTACATCACGGCGCGCGCTGTTGCGTGCCATGGCCACCGGCCCCACCGCTGCCGTCACCCTGGTCGCCCTCTCACCACGGCACCAAGCCTTGGTGTCACTCCATCGACACTATGACGATGAGCCCGCGAAGCTTGCCAGAACGAGAGAGGGACGAAGTATAAGCCGCTTTCGCTATCACAATGCCGAACGCTCCTGCCAGTTGCTGGAAACGCCTCTCTTTGCCGAACCGCGATTTACCAGCGAGGCATTGCATAGAGCAGGCTTTGTCCTCCAACAGGCCCTGTGCGCCTATCTTCTCGACATCGGCCTTACCGACGCGTGGAATGCGCGCCACATCAAGCAGGACATCGCCAAGGCGCTGGCCTACGCCAATGCGGCGGGTCTCGGCCATGGCTGCCCCGACATGGCGCGACTGGCAACGGTTCTCTCCCCCTATTGGAAATGGGGCTATCATTATGATGACTGGGAGGAAGATCGGCCCGATACCGGCGGCTTCATCCCGTCTTCGATCACGCCTCTTGTCCGGACGCTAGTGGAGCGCATTCACGACGTGACCGGGCATCCTCGTCCCAAAGGCTGGCACAGCTTCCCGCGAGGGGGGCGGTCATGATGCTGAGTACCAGCCTCGATCCTCTGTCGATCGCCGTGCGCGTGAGGGAGGCCGATCATGCCTGCATCGCGTGATATCGATCCAAATTTGCAGGCAACTTATCGGGATGCCGTGGCGCGCTTGCCGGTACTGACCCGCGTGATCTTGCAAATGCATCAGAGCAACGATCTTCCCTATGATGAAATTGCTCGACATCTGTCTATTGATCCGGTCGCGGTGATAGCCTGCGTGGCCGAGGCGCTAAGCATGATCGTTGCCATGCTCGATGGCGATCAACCACGACGCCAGCGGGCGGCGCAAATCGGCCCGGCAGAAACCGCCCTGCGTAAGCGTCATCGCCGTTATTGCGAGGACTGCATTGGCGCCCTTGGCGTCGCAGCGCCGACCATAGGGGAGAAACTGGACGACGATGACCGCACTGTTGCGAAGAAGCTGACCCGCGCAACGCGACTCTTGTATAAAGCGGCCTATTTCTGCGGCCGACTTTCCCTATTGCAGATTGCCCCGCGCTTGCTGTCTGTATCGGGCATGGCAGATCGCCGAATGTTCGGCCAATTCGACCGAAAGGGGCACGCCCCGATGCCTTTCGAGGCGTGGCTGCGAAATCTGTGCCGGTCCCCCGCTCTATCGGTTCATGGCGCATAAATGCCATTCAGCCATAGGAGCGGCCGGGACGAGGCTTCGCCACTCAACGGACTGCATCCGGCGAAGCCTCGTTCCGCCCCCTTTTCACCCGCTTTTCGTGAAAAGCTGATCGAACAGTTCCTGGCTGCGCCGTCGGCCTTTGCGTGTCAGGACCACGGATTTCGATTTGCCCACCGGATCGAGGATCAACCCTCGCTGATGCAGGCGGTCGAGGGCGCTCCAATCGAAAGACTTCCAAGACCTGGCCGTGCCGAAAAGCTGATCTTCCTCGTGTAGTGTCAGGAACAGCAGCGCCAGTACCGCCTCGTCGATCCGGTTCGTGTCGATATCCTTGTTCATGGTGACGCTCCAGCTCAATCCTTGGCTGACGGTTCGGGTGGTCGATCGATCCGGCAACCTTGCCAATCCCAATCGTCCCTGGGAACGAAGGCGACGAAATCGCCGTCAATAATCAGCGTTGCTTCGGTGCTATGATAATATTGGCCAAGAGAAGATTCTTTGCGGCGCATTTCATAGCGGCGCTTTTCCGCGATGACCGTAGCTCGACGTGGCGCAAAGCCCAGGAGAAAATAGCGGCCATTCTCACAGTGAATCCGGACTTGCGCGTTCGTCTCCGCCGACGCGGACAGGGGTAGACTGAAGATGAGCGCCAGGGCTGTAGCAAGCGATTGAACGGTCCAGCGACACATGCTTTCGTTGCTCCTCACAAATCCGCGCCTCAAACTCCCGATTGATCGCCATTGAGCGCATTTTCGATCATCGCCGCCAGCGTCTCCTCTGCTCTGGCACGGACTCCCGAATCTTTTGCCTCAAGATCATGCCGAATCCATTGCGGTGCGCGCTCAATAACGCGCAATATGGTCATCTTGGTAGGTTCGTCCATACAGTGTCCCTATAAAGGCGCGGGGCATGAGTCATTGAAAAATCGCGGCCCATTCAGCATCGGCGCGATAGCGTTCCAATTGGGCTTCCGACAGCCACACACGCGGATATTCCATGGCCACTCCGTCCTCAGCCGCAGCGCAATAATCCTTGCCCCCGCTTTGCGGCGGTACCACCCAGCCAAAGCGCCGCCGCCGTAGCGCCCTCAATTTTGGCCTGATCACGTTTGAAACCGATGGTGGCAGTAATGGCGCTGTGAAGCCGCTATCTACCCATTCCAGCACCAGCAATGCGTCTTCGCGCGTGCGCAGGTCCGCAACACCGGCGAGCAGCATGCCATCGGCAACATCGTCCAGCAGCAACCCCAAACGAAGCGCAGGCTGGCGCGCTATCAACTTCTGCAACAGGTTGTATCGGGGCTTGCCTTGTCCCAGTGTTGCAAACTTCTCCCAAAGCTTTTCCTCGCCTTTGGTCAGACTCGCCAGCGCGTAGAGATCGTAGGTGTCCTTGCTGACCGTGAAATCCCGTCGCACGGCGTTGCGATGGACGCGCACAGCATCATTGCGCAAGACCATCGGAAAGGCGGGGTCGATCAGCATGCGCAGAACGATCCCGACCCGCGCTGGGAACGGGATGCCTTATTGCGCGTGGTCGGGCGTAACGGGCTGCTCGGCGATCTGCTCAGTTGCAAACGCCCGTTGTCCTTTACGCTATCATAGGGCCAAAGCGACAATCTGTTTCTTGCCTCGCAGTTCAGGACTTATTGCCGACATGATTGGCTGTAGGCGATGCTGTATGGTTGATCGAAGCAGGACACCAGACCATTCACGACATCCAGATTTGGCGGCCATGATCGAACCTTGATTTTCTTTCCTTCGGGCGTTGCGTCGGGCTGCTGGGCAGGCGGCGGCAAATTTGCCAATCTGTCGCGGGCCATTTTCAGTTCTGTGACATCATGGCGCAGGAAAGCTATGGAGGCGTCGACATAGGCATTCCAGCCCGTATCCACATTCCATTGGTTCGGTTGCTGGCGAGACAGTTCAAACAGCGACAGCGCCTCTTCCGTCTGCCCAGCCCCCGCTCTTAATTGTCCTTCATGCCAGAACAATATGGTGTCATGTCCGGGGTGGGCTATCCGATAATCCTTGATAAGGTCAGCGGCAGCCAGTTGACAGTCGGGCTTGCTTGCAACTGCCCGCCATCCACCGTGCATGTTCTGGTCAAAGGCATGCGAATCCAGAGCGATCATGACGTCGCGGTCCACCTCGCAACTGGGCGGCGGCAGTCCGGCCACTTGAATAAGAATTATGGCGATCCATGACATGCCTATATTTATGGCATCGCATTCTTGCGCCGCAAAGTCTCATTCTCTTGTTTTTTGCTCCGCCTCGAACACGCGTTTGCCCTTGCGCTTCCATAGCGTCAGTGCGCTCGCCCGTTCGTCACCGCGCAGCCTGTCCGCGAGGTCAAGAAACGCGCCGTAGAGCGTGGCGCGATCATCATCGATAAGATCGACCAGCCCAGCTTTGATGACGAGACCACCCAGTTCGATCAGGTGCTTGGTGCGTTCGCGGCGCTTTACGGCCCAGTCACGCATGTCGGCTCGCGCCCTGCTGGCCTCAGCCCTGTTGTGCATTACCAGTGCCTGCCGCAGCGCTTTGGCCGACAGGTTCAGGTTCGCTTGCAGGCTTGCGCGCACGCCCAAGAAAGAAGGCCGCGCCCGCCTGGCGCCAGCCCTCCTTGGTGGTAGCATCCTTCACCGTGGTGGCGTGCAATAGCGCCCCGGCCAGTATATCGGCGTCGAGCGTATCGGCTTCGCAAGCCGTCACCAGTTCTCCAAGCTGGCGCACGCGCCGTTCCTTGAGCGCCTTGGCCTTGTCGGCAAGGGCTTTGAGTTCCGAATCAAAATCACGCGGTTTGCGCATCGCAAAGTCTCCATTGAGTGACGATGGCGCTATGATAAGATGATCTCACCCGCCGCGCAGTAGCGTCGCCGGAACAGCCTGACACCGCCTAGTCCCGTCCGAGAAAATTTCGAGAAGGGCGCGCTTATACGTCGTGCCGACGTGCGCTTGAGATAGTAAATGGATGATCGTTATGGCGATCTACCATTTCTCCGTTCAGGTCATTAGCCGCGCGCAAGGGCGCAGCGCCGTCGCGGCGGCGGCCTATCGCGCGGCTGATCGCCTGCACGACGATCGTCTCGACCGCGACCATGACTTCACGAACAAGGCGGGCGTCGTCCATTCGGAAATCCTCCTGCCCGAAGGTGCCCCCGAACGCTTCTTAGATCGCGCGACCCTCTGGAACGAGGTCGAGGCAACCGAGAAGCGCAAGGATGCGCAGCTAGCGCGCGAAGTCGAGTTCGCCATCCCGCGCGAGATGAACCAAGCGCAGGGCATCGCGCTCGCGCAGGATTTCGTGCGCGCCGAGTTTGTCGATCGCGGCATGATCGCGGACCTCAATGTGCATTGGGACATCGGCGCGGACAAGCAGGCGAAGCCACACGCCCACGTCATGCTCACGATGAGGGAAATCGGGCGCGAAGGGAGCGAAGACGAGTTCGGCGCGAAGGTCCGCGACTGGAACCGCACCGAGTTAGTGGAGCAGTGGCGCGAGCGCTGGGCCGATCATGTCAACACCCGTCTTGCCGAACTCGACATCGACGCGCGGATCGATCACCGCAGCCTTGAAGCGCAGGGCATCGACCTTGAGCCGCAAGATAAGATCGGCCCCGCCGCGCAGCGCATGGGGACACGCGGTCTTGAGTCCGAGCGGATCGAAGATCACCGTGCCGTGGCCCAGCGCAACGGCGAGCGGATCATCGCTGATCCTTCCGTGGCGCTGAATGCGATCACCCATCATCAGGCGACATTCACCACACGCGACCTTGCGATGTTTGTCCACAGGCACAGCGACGGCAAGGACCAATATGACCGGGCGATGAGCGCCGTTCGCGCCTCGCCCGATCTTGTCGCCCTGGGCAAGGACGGGCGCGGCGATGATCGCTTTACGTCGCGCGACATGATCGACACCGAGCAGCGGGTGCAGCGCGCGTCCGAATTGATGGCGGAGCGCGAACGGCATCGCGCAGACGAGAAGGCGCGCGAGGCGGCATTGGTCAGCGCGGAAGAGCGCGGATTGTTGCTGTCCGGCGAGCAGCGCGGGGCGTTCGAGCATGTGACCGGCGATCAGGATTTGAGCATCGTCGTGGGCTATGCCGGAACCGGCAAGAGCGCGATGCTGGGCGTGGCGCGGGAGGCGTGGGAGCGGTCAGGGTTCGAGGTGCGCGGCGTGGCGCTGTCTGGCATCGCGGCGGAGGGACTGGAGAACGGTTCCGGCATCGCCTCGCGCACCATTGCCAGCATGGAATATGGCTGGGCCAACGGGCGCGATCTTCTCACCGCCCGCGATGTGCTGGTGATCGACGAGGCGGGCATGGTCGGCACGCGCCAGATGGAGCGCGTCCTGTCCCATGCCGAAGCGGCGGGGGCAAAGGTGGTACTGGTCGGTGACGCCGAGCAGTTGCAGGCGATCGAGGCGGGCGCGGCGTTCCGCGCGATCCATGAACGGCATGGCGGCGTCGAGATCACCGAAATCCGCCGCCAGTATGAGGACTGGCAAAAGGACGCAACCCGCCATCTGGCGACCGGCAGGACCGGCGAAGCGATCCGGGCCTATGCCGATCACGGCATGGTCCACGCGGCCGACACACGCGAACAGGCGCGCGCGGACTTGATCGATCGTTGGGACGAAGCACGGCAGACCGAACCCGGCAAGACGCGGATGATCTTCACCCACACCAATGACGAGGTGCGCACGCTCAACGAGATGGCGCGCGATCGGCGGCGCGACGCGGGCGAGCTGGGCGACGATGCGCGCGTGAAAACCGCGAACGGCGACCGGGATTTCGCATCCGGGGATCGCGTCATGTTTCGGCGCAACGAACGCAGCCTTGAGGTCAAGAACGGCACGCTCGGAACCATCGAGCGCGTCAGTGAGCAGAGCATGACCGTGCGGACCGATGACGGGCGTTCCGTCGCTTTCGATCTCAAGGACTATCGCGACCTTGACCATGGCTATGCCGCCACGATCCACAAGACGCAGGCGGTCAGCGTCGATCGCACACACGCGCTCGCCACGCCGGGGATGGACAGGCACGGAACCTATGTCGTCCTCACCCGCCATCGGGAAGGCGTGGACTTTCACTATGGGCGGGATGATTTCAAGGATGATTCCCGCCTTGTCCGCACCCTGTCCCGCGAGCGGGCCAAGGACATGGCGAGCGATTACGAGCGGCGCGATCCGGCTAAGGAATTTGCCGAGCGACGCGGTTTCAGCTTTGGCGAGCGCGTCGCGGAAATCGTCAGGCCGATCGCGGAGAAGGCGCGCGGGATCTTCGACGGGCTGCGCCTCTCGCTGCCCGGTCAGGATCGCGCGGCATTGCCCACGCCCGCACCCGAGCGCGGCATGTTCGACGGCCTCGATCTTGGCCGTTTCGTTTCCGCACCCGTTCACGATCCCGCACGCCAGCAGCAGCGCGACCACGACCGGCAGCCGATGCGCGCGGGCGGCTTGCGCGGCGCGGTCGAGCGCTACGCCAAGGCGATGGACGCGATCCGGCAGACCCGCGCGCAGGGCATCGACCCCATGCCCCACCAGCGCGAGGCACTGGATAAGGCACGCGACGCGCTCGACGCGATCCGGCCCGAAGGCTCCACCGATTTGAACAGCGCGTTCCGCAATGGCCCCGAACTAATCCGCGAGGCAGCGGAGGGGCGCGGCCATGAGGCCTTGCGCGCAATGCAGGCGGAGGCGGCGATCCGCATCGATCCTTACAGCCGAGCCGACAGGTTCGTGGAGGGCTGGCAGCAGTTGCAGCGCCAGCATCAGGAGCTTGTGCGCGACGGCAATTTCCGGGCCGCGAAAACCACAGCGCAGCACATGGCCGACATGGCGAAAAGCCTTGAGCGCGACGCCCAGCTTGAATCGGTGCTTGGGCTGCGCAGCCGGGAGCTTGGCCTTGAGATCGGTCAGGACATGGGCCGCAGCATCGGCCGCGACCTCGCCGCCTCCATCCCCTTCGATCATGGCCGCGACATGAGCCGCGGCATGGAACGCTAGAACAAGGAGAACAGCATATGGACGACCAATCCCTGTTGAACGGGCCGGAACCCCAGCCGCCGACCGGCACGGCGGCGGAGGCGTTCGCGCACCTGGCGGCGCGCGTGGAGGCCATGGAGCAACGTATAGACGGACGTCTGGCCGTATTCGCCCGCGCCCTTGAGCATATCGCCGTCGAGAAGCAGAGCATCGAGGTTCCCGACTACAATCCCACGCTCGCCAGGATCAACGCCGCCTTGGCCGACATTGCCAAGCACATGAAGCCGCTTTCGCAGTCCGAAGCGCTTAACATGACCCCCGAGAGCATGGCGGAACGGATGATGTCGTCAGCGGAAGCGGCGCGGGAAACGGACAAGGCGTCCATCAAACAGGGGCAGGCGCTGCTGCGCGAGGCCCATGCCGACCAAATGCGGGCAATCGGTGCGATCCGCACCAAGGTTCAGCAGCGCTGGCACATGGGCTATACCGGACTGGGCACGGCACTGGCCGTCTCGCTTCTATGGCTATTCTATCCGGGATGGGCGGCCAGCCTTGCACCCAGTGGCTGGCACTGGCCTGAACGGGTCGCAGCGCGCACGATGGGGGAGCCGTCGCTATGGGAAGCGGGCATCCGTCTGATGCGCGCGGGGAACCCGGACGGCTGGCAGACGATCGTTGACGCCGCCGACATGGCGCGTGAGAATCGCGATGTCATAGCCGCGTGCGAGAGGGCGGCCCAAAAGGCCAAGGAGCCGGTGCGCTGCACGATCAGGATAGGGCGTCAGCCATCTTGAGCGGAGCGCTTACCGATAGGCCGCGACCCCGACCGGCCGCCACGGCGCTATATGGGGACTGCGCGGCCGATCAGCTTCGCTATGCGCTGAGGGGGATGGAAGCACCACATTTCCAGGATTTTCGTGCATCCGGGCAAATCGACAGGTCTTCGTGCAGCCCTCTCGTGACGAGGCTGGAACTGTGACGACCTAACCGTGGCGGTGATTCATGTGATCATACGTAAGGAACGTGCGCGCTCGGCGCCTTGACCCCGGCCTGACACTTCCCGATCATGAAACGGCTAACAGGAGCATGTCGAATGATCCGTCTTGCGGTTACGTGTTCTCTACTTCTTGCTACCCCTGCAGCAGGACTGGCGGCAACGGTCGTTCCCAATACCGCACCGAATGCGGTTGAGCCCATCAAGCGCACGATGCACATTCGATTCCCAAAAAGCGTTGCAATGATTCCGATCATGCGGGTGAAGGGAGCTATCCTTCTGCCAGCCACAATTGCAGGCAAGCAGGTCAACTTGCTATTCGACAACGGCGCTGATGCGAGCTTGATTGATACCACTTTGGCTCAAAACAATGGGATGGAACTCACCGAAAGCCGAATGGGGTTGCAAACCGGCTTATCGGTGATGCCGACAAAGCTGACGCGGGCTTCGATCACAATCGGCGATGCTCTGACCGTTGAAGGACAGTTTGTGGCTGCAGACCTGGGAGCAATATCGCGAGCGCTAGGTACGCCAGTGGCTGGCCTTCTGGGTGCTGAAGCCCTCAAAGCCTTCATTGTCATAGTCAACCCGTCGAAAGGATGGATTGCACTGGGCCTACCGGGAAGCGTCGAGGTGAAGAGCTTTATAAAAACCGATGGCAAACCGGTTGATGCCCAGGGTGCAAAAGCGCTTCTCCCCAAACTTGCACCAAAGGCTATTCCTTTCGAGGCTGGCTTTGTCATCAAGGCCACGATCAATGGAAAGCCGGTCAATCTCAAGATCGACTATGGCAGTACTGGTACGGTCGTTCTCCGTGACTCTGTATGGCAGCAGGTAATTCCTCCGGCATCCCGGACTGGCAGGGCGACCAATTCGACACGGGCGGATGGCTTGAATATCGGCGGCGAGATCGGCACGGGCGATTTCGAGATCGCGGGAATGGTGGTGCCGAACATGCCTATTGCTAGCAGAGCGGGCTATGACCGCATCAGACACGATGGATTCCTGGGGTTGTCCGTCTTGGGGGCGACGACGACTGTTCTCGACATGCCAAAGCAGAGGTTGGTTCTGTTTCCTCCCGATGCAGACGTCAGCGTATCGGCGTCCGCGAGGCCTTCCGTGGAAAGCACCATTCCGGATGCAGGCGCACCAACACCGGAACGCTGATGCATTGTGCGATAGTCGCAGAAATCAGATGATTGCCGCCGTCCGCCAAGAACTTTGATGATCGCGTTACGATCCCGGTTGCCATCCACTGTCTCCCAGGATCGCTTTAGGGTCTTCAAGGTCAAGCAAATTCCTGAGCGCAACACGTTTGTCAGTGGCTTTATCGTAATAGGCTTTCGCGATCCTGTATCCCACCCAATACCCCAAATCTCCGGGCTTTTCGGGTGTCCCCACGCCGCTATAAAGCCAGTCTGAAATATCGGTATTGTCAGCCTCAGCCAGGAAACGCTGCCCGATGTCGTTGGAATGGCCTTCCGTCCATGTTTGCAGATGAATGTTGCTCACTTGTCCCGATATCAATTCGGCTACCAGTTCAGCGACCCCTTCGATGAGCGATTGCTTGAGAACGGTAGTGTTGTCACTATCCTCCTCAAGCGCAACTGACTGCTCAACGTGGCCATATTCATGGGCGATTAGGTGGTACAGCCTGTCTGCCAGGTCAGGTTGCAGCCAGGACGAGCGGCAAGCTACTTCCAGCCCGATCAGGACGCCTGACTTCCCGGTCGTCCCCCCGCTGTTATTCCGGCCTACAAGAATGGTGACGGGAGGGAATGTCGCCTGAGGGTCGAGGTCCGCAAGCCGCTGAAATGCGCCTTGAAGTTTCACCTTAACGGCAGGCAGGGCTTCCATACAGGATCGGGCTTGCCTGTATGTCGATCCGTTGTTGCCGACTTCCTTGGCAAGGGCTTCGCCTGAGATAATGCGGTAAGGAACAAACTGGCGGACGCCGTCTGTTCCCTCATCGATGTATTCCCGCTGAAGCAAATCGGCGGAAGGCTTGCCGTTGGCAGCATCATAGATCCTGTAGAAAGTCGCAACATCCGACGTGCGAACCTCGACGGTCCGCTGGATATCCGCAGGCGCCGCAGCAGTGGTCATCATCAATACGGCGCCGATCACCGATTTCCCGCACATTTTCGATTCCTCTGGTTCATGCCTGTAAGTCAGAAGCTTTGTGATCCGTCATTGAAAGATTGCTGATCCAGTCGAGATAAGCACGATAGATGGAGAGTATCGGCTTATCACGCGCCGCCCGTCAAAGGGCCGGGGGCGTCAGGCTGGCGCTGGATTGCGCTGATCACGGGATCGCTTTGATCATCTACCTCAACCCGTTCGAGGGCGATTTGCGGATGATATGCTTCACGGGGAAGGCCGTTGACCGTGAAAAGCTGCTCCGTCCCAAGGTCCACTTTAGCAGACGAGCCTTCTATCGTTTCATTGCTCAACGCGCCAAGGAGGTGAGCAAGATCGCTGCCTATCGTCGTCGCGCCGATCGCATCGAAGCCGATCATCAATCCTTCACCCATGCTACCGGTCCAGCGCCCGCCTGCCACATACACCTTGCCGGGATAGCGCGCGCCGAATGGCTCGACGAATTCGATGAATTTACGTGCCGGTCCGAGGACGCGGGTTTCATACGGAATTACGTGCATTTGATACGGTCTATCATGGTCGATGAAATGCCCCATGATGCCCCGTGCTACGCTCGTGTTGCCGCCACTTGGAGTGTTTCGAAGGTCAATCAGCAGGGTTTTCGTATCCGTGAGCGAAGCCAGGGCGTTCGCGAACTCAGCAATCAGCTTTTGCTCACCAAGCGAATTGTTGATCCGGATGATGCCAAGCTCGCCCCGGCGCTCGACTTCCAAAAGCTGTCCGTCGGCAATGCGGTTCGCTTGGTCGGACGTGGCGGCCAGCGCGATGAGCGCTGCTTGTCGCCGTCCAGAACATCCAGCTTTCGTGGTCTCCGCCGATGGCCCGCAAGAGCAACATTGAAAGCGAAGCCAATTTGCGCAGGGCTTAGTTCCGAGAAAGCGCGGCCTGTTATTTCCTCAATGGCAATGCGAGGCGGCTGGTCATCGATCCGTAGTAACATCATGCCGGATCGAACGCCTTTGGTTGTTGCGTCACCGCCGCCCCGCACCTCATCTATTCGAAAGGATGCTCCATCGTAGATGCCGAAGAGATCGGACGAGGTTGGGATGATTGCCCAGTCATCAGCGTCGAATGGTCCGACGATGAAATGCGGATCGGCAAAGTTGTGGGATATCAGCTGAAGCGTGTCGATGAATTCTTTGTCGGAGCATGCCGCCTTGGCCTTTTCCGCGAAAGTGGCAAGGATTGCATCTCCATCGATTCCCGGTCGATTAAAATAGCCGTAATTCTCATGCAGCAATTTTTCGAAGGACAGCCATGCTGCTGATGCATCGAATGACGGCGGCGCAACATCTGTCGATTGCGCGTTGGCCTCCGAGGTCAGTAGCAGCGTCAGCACAGCTATCAGGCGATAAATTCCCATTTCGCCGTCATTCAACAGAATGGGTCACGTCGCAAGGACAAGCAGCGCTGGCCGCTGAAAAGGCCCAGTTACGTCCCCGTTCCGAACCATGCCACGGGAGCCCACTCAAAACGTGGGATGGAATGTGGCTATTTACCGACGGTTCTTGGAGCTTCCTTGTTAAAGAACACAATGCCCCCTCTAATTAGTAGCGCGGGAGATCGTCCGGCCTGGAAGAAAGTGACCCTACCCATATAGATCGCTGAATGTCTTGCGCGCGGACTCGTCATTCCTAAGTCGCAAAGCTGCCTGGCAACAACGCGCCCAATGCCGCCATCCAAACCGGCGAATAGCGAGCCCCAGAGCCGCCATTCGTTTGCGCGGAAGAGCGACATTCTCTGACGGCCTGAGAGATGCGCGGTGATCAGTTCGAGCACCTATGCATCGCCGTATCCGGCACGCCTGCGCATTTGCTGCTCTTGGCACTGGTCGCGGTGACAAGCCAGAAAAACTCTGCTATTATCTCGCGGTAACGACAGAAATTTCTCTCCCTCGCAAACGGGGGCGAGGCGTGCATCTGGAGACTGATATGTCGCGACATATGCACCTGATGCCTATTCTTGGGCTGTTAGCTTGGAGCCAGTGCGCCTCTGCTAAGCCGGAAGCCGTCGAGTCTTGGGCAAAATCGGGCGTTTCTTTGCAGCAATTCGTTGCCGACTCGCGCGAATGTGCGGACACATCGAAAGAAACGCCTGTTTATATCGAGGCCGAAACCCTCAAGGTACTGGATGCGCTTAGCTCTGCACAATTAATTTCCGTCGTTCAGCAGTTGTCTGGCCCCGAAACCAGCGCACTTAAGGTGGTCGAAGATATTTCAGTGACCAATAGCGAAAATGACATAGCTAGACGTAGCGCAAATTTCGGAGGGAAGTTTGTCGCCATGACATCTTCCGATGTAAGAGGGCAGTTACAAAAATCTCTTGATCAATGCTTAATTGATCGGGGGTATATTCGTATTCAGCTTACTGAAAAGCAAGCAAAAGAATTAAAGCGGTTTAAACGAAATACGCCAGAAAGAACGGTGTATCTTCATTCTATTGATTCTGATCAAGCAGTCGTGGAAAATCAAGCGGTAACGAATTTTCGTAAATAATTCTATCGAATTAAACAGGGAAGTTTTATGAAAAAGCTAGTTTATGCGCTTCTACTCCCCCTCATCAGTGGCTCTATGTTAGGCGCCGGCGCAGTCCACTTGAGAGCTCAGGAGGCCCGCTTAGAGCCGGCGCAGTTGCTCATTCCGCCCGGAAAGGAAGCGGAGCTAATTAAAAGCCTTTCCAAGAAAACTCAAGGCGAATGCAATAACAATCCTGATTTGCTGAGTTGCACTCAGGGATGCAGCCAGCAATACAATATTTCGGTAACATACTGCAATGCAAATCCGCAAACAAATACAGTTTGCATTGCGAATGCTGTCCATAATTTAAACATCTGCGCAGCCACCTGTACTAGAAATTACTGTACGTAGTTCTGGAGAACTACAATATCAATATTAATGATTTTGAAGTAAAAAATTTCTTTTTGGATATATTTTCTGCATTGGACTTCATTAATTATTTCACATGAAGGCTTCCTGCCTCTAGTCGGGACGCCAATCGAGATAGATTCGCCGTCGGGCTTGTTCGAAACACCATGGAAACGACGAGACGGCGGCACCGAAAGGTTGCCGCCCTTTTTGTTCGCCGCTCGTCGTTCCCATCCTTCCACCCGCGACCGATCGCCAGTTCTGAAAAAGCACCGTCAGCTATAGCACGCTGGTTAGCTGAAACCCGACCTGCCTCAATCGGCCATAGCCATTCCTTCATTTCATATTTCTGTCCGAAGAAAGTTACGACATAGGTGTTCCTGCGAAGGCTGGCATCTCAGGCAGGCGAACGCGACATAAACGGATAGCGCTAGACGGCTGGCCTCCTTCTGCTGCCGCCTAAGACCCCAGCCTTCGCTGGGGTGACGGAGTTGGGTGGGTTGCGGACAGTCCGTTATGGGGAAGCGTGGGATAATTTGCCGACATGACCGCTCAGCGAGCGTCAGTGTCGTTTGAGTGAACCAAGCATGGGCAGCATTATCCAAAGCCCGATAAACAACAGCGCAACAGACACCTGCTTGTCATATCCGCCGAAGATACCCCAGCCGAGTTGATAGCTTGCTCCACTAAACAGAAACAAAGCAAGCCAAATGCCTACCTTGATCCGCTGATGAGATGATGGTGGCTGTGGATGCCAGTCAATATCTCGCAATGTCGATAGATGTCCTCGCATCCATTCGCGCTTGGATGCGGCATATTTGGTATTCTTGGCGCGGATGTCATCGTCATCGGCCCAGTGACTGAGTTCCTCCCATGCAGCCTTTTCCCGCTCATCAAGGACTAGCGGGTTGGGTATCGCTTTATCGAGTTCATGCGCAGTAACGTCTCCGCCGTCAGCAACCCGTTCAAGCATAGCTATCAGATTTGGACGCACAGAAGTCATATTGGCATTATGCACCTGACAGGAATGTCCGCAATCGGCGAAGCCGAAAATCTGGTTTTATGACTACAAATGGTCGAAATCCGACACTCCCCACAGGCGTCATCCTGACGAAAGTCAGGATTCATTCTGCACTACGCCAGATAGGGAGCGCTGAAGCGACCCCGGATCAAGCCGGGCCTGAGCCTGTCGAAGGGGCCGGCATGACGAAGATGGAAATGGCAACGCCCAGTCGCGTCCAGGCCGCCCGGATATAGCCTCGCGGCCTGAGGCCGGGCCTCCCCATGGGGAGGCCCGGCACGTCTCAATGGCTGTCGTTGCGCAGGTCCTTGCCGGCCTGCTCCAGCGAGGCGCCGACATCCTGCTTGGCTTCCTTGCCCTCGCGCTTGGCGTCGTCGGCCGCCCGGTCGGTCGCGGCGCCGATCCGGTCCGCGCCATTGTCGATCGCGGCGCCCGCGCGGTCGAGGCCGTTGTCGATCTTGGCGCCGGCATCGTCGACGGCGTTGCTGACGTCATTGCCGATCGCGGAGCCGGCATTTTCCAGATTGTCCGATGCCTTTTCCGAGCAGGCGGACAGGCTCAGGCCCAGGGCGGACAGGGCCGTGATGGCCAGAAGGGGTGCGCGCATGATGTCTCCTCATTGCGTTGGCAAGGCTTGGGCAGCGCCGCATCATATCTGACGCGGCGCTGCCTAATCTCTTGTTGTCGCGCCGTTTTAAGCGGAAAACCGGTTCCCGCTTTTCCGCACGACGCTCCTAAAAGCGCGGCAGCGGCCATAAGGTTGCGTGGTTTCGCGATCAGCCGCCGCTGAGGCCGAACACCATCGACCGGTCGGCATCGGGGATCAGACCCTCCATCACCCGCCAGAAACCGGTGACGGAACCCTGTCCGGCCTGGGCATAGGCGGCCGCCATCTTTTCGCGCAGCGCGCGGAAAAGCTCGGCCTCCAGCGCGCGGCCGGCGGGGCTGAGGCGCAGCAGTTTCTGCCGTCGGTCGCTGCTGCCGGGCCGGGTCTCGATATAGCCGCGCTCGATCAGGTCATTGAGCACCCGGCCGAGCGATTGCTTGGTGATCGCCAGCAGGCGCAACAGATCCTTCACCGTCAGGTCAGGCTGGCGCGAGATGAAATAAAGGGCGCGGTGATGGGCGCGGCCCAGGCCCTGCGCCGCCAGCCCCTCGTCGATCGAGCGGGTGAGCGCGAAATAGCCGAAATAGAGCATCTCGATGCCGCGCCGTATCTCGTCCTCGCGCAGGAACAGCGGCGAGGCCGGTGCGATCTGGCTGGGCGAGGGGGCTTGGACGGACATCGGCGCGGGTTTCCGGCTGGAGGGGAGGGGAGGGGGTGTGGCGTTGATCCCTAAGATGGGTTGGGCGGGAAGGAAAGGGAAAGGCGAAGTCCATCGTCAGGAGGGCTTTTCTTTCGTGCATCAGCCGCTATATGGCGGTCCCGCGCTGACTTGGATCGGCGCATTGCTGGGGCGTCGCCAAGCGGTAAGGCAGCGGCTTTTGATGCCGCCATGCGCAGGTTCGAATCCTGCCGCCCCAGCCATAATGCATTGAAATAATTTAATTTATTTCGTTTCGTTCGCGATACGTTGCCAATTGCCCTGCCAAATGGCGCAATCTCGCCATTGCTATTTGTCGGTGTTTGAGAGCCGACTTGGCAAATGGGGTATGCGCGGGCGCGCCGCGGACTGCACTGATTGAGGCGTTCTAGCGCTTCATCCGATCTGACAGGATCGTTGAGGATTCCCTTGGGCCTGGAAATCCGATTCAACAGGCTAGCTGGACGAGGAGGCCAGCCTGGCATGACAAGGTCGATTTCGGAGGCACTTCGTTTTCGGGTTGTCGCGGCGGTTGATGGCGGGCTGTCGCGGTGCGCGATAGCCGAATGTTTCGGCTGCAAGCGCCGACGCTGGGTTCGAGATTGGCCAGAGACTGGTTCGACGCGGATATGGGCTGACGATCAGCCGAGAAGATGGCTGCGATGGTCGAATTTTGACGGAAACCTGCAAGGCCGTGCGAAGACAATACGGGCGGGCACTCTCCCGAAGCGGTAATACCTTCTAATCGCAAATCGGACTTTATCGCCCCTGCCATCCCGCGCCGCCATGCTAGTTTCGGGGCAGGATCGGGGCGCCGCGCGGTGCGAGGCGGCGGTCGAGACAGTGAGAATGAGGCGCCGGCGAGGATGAACGCAGCGACGATCGATCCAGACAGGAAGCGCCCGATCCCCCCGGACGAAACCGGGCTGGTGGCGCTCGCGACCCTGCTCGCCATGCACTATGTCGTCGTCGATCCCCAGGTATTGCGGCAGGAGCTGGGGCATTCAAATCCATTGGACAGCAAGGATCTGCTGCGCCTTGGCAAGCGTCAGCCCGGCGTGCGCGCACGCAGCGTTCGGGCCGATTATGATCGCCTGCAGCGCCTGTCGCTACCGGCGCTCGCGCAAGCGGCCAATGGGCAATGGTTCATCATGGGCAGGATCAAGGAGCATGGCGTCCTGATCCAGCGGCCCGGGCATCCTGTGGAGACGCTGGATCGGGCAGCGCTGGATGAAATCTGGTCCGGAGAGCTGATCCTGCTTGCCACCCGCGCCGGCACCGGCGGTGAGATGAAGCGGTTCGACATAAGCTGGTTCATTCCCCAGATTGTGCGTTACCGCCGCCTGGTGGGCGAGGTTCTGCTCATCACCTTGTGCATCAATCTCCTGGGGCTTGCCGCGCCGCTCTTTTTCCAGAATGTCATCGACAAGGTGCTGGTCCATAATACGCTGGCCACCCTGCAGGTGCTGATGCTGGGCTTCGTGCTGGTGTCCTTCTGGGAAGTGGGGTTTGGCTGGTTGCGGACCCGCCTCTATTCGGAGACCTGCCAGAAGATCGATGTCGAACTGGGCGTGCGCCTGTTCCGCCATGTGCTGCGCCTGCCATTGACCTATTTCGAGGGGCGACGTGTCGGCGATACGGTGATGCGCGTCCGACAGCTGGAGGCGATCCGCGAATTTCTGACCAATGCCTCGCTGTCGGTGCTGATCGATCCGGCGTTCACCCTGGTCTTCCTTCTGGCCATGTGGCTTTATTCGCCGCTGCTGACCGGAATCGTGTTGCTCACCATACCGGCCTATGTCGCGGTCTCGATCATGGTGACAGGGCCGCTGCGTCGGCGCCTTGCCGAGAAATTCGATCGAGGCGCGGCCAATAATGCCCTGCTGATCGAAAGCATATCGGGCATGCAGACGATCAAGGCGGCGGCTGTCGAGCCGCAATGGAATCATCGCTGGGAATTGCAGCTGGCGGCTTACAGCACGTCCAATCAGCGCGCGATCAACCTTGCCAACAACAGCAGCCAGCTGGTTCAGCTCATCTCGAAGCTGGGGGCGGCGACGATCCTGTTTTTCGGGGCAGGGCAGGTGATCGCGGGCACGATGACGGTGGGGGCGCTCGTCGCCTTCAACATGTTTGCCCAACGCGTGTCTTCTCCGGTCATCCGCATGGCGCAATTGTGGCAGGACTTTCAGCAGGTCCGGCTGTCGGTGGCGCAACTGGGGCTGGTGCTGGATGCGCCGATCGAGCGGATCGGATCCTCGCGGACGACGCTGCCGTCGATCAGAGGCAATATCCGCTTCGAGGGCGTCCGCTTCCGCTATGGCGATGAAGGCCCCTGGACGCTGGAGAATATCGATTTGGGCCTGCCTGCAGGCGGGACTTTGGGCATCGCCGGATCCTCGGGCTCCGGCAAGTCCACACTCGCCAAGCTGCTTCAGCGCCTCTACCTCCCGGCAGCCGGGCGCATCCTGATCGATGATATCGACATTGCGCAGATCGATCCGACCTGGCTGCGCCGCCAGATCGGCGTGGTCCTCCAGGAAAATCTGCTGTTCAACTGCACCCTGCGCGAAAATATCGCGCTTTCCAGCCCGATCGCGCCTTTGTCTGAGGTGATGTCCGCCGCCCGGCTGGCCGGTGCCCATGACTTCATCATGGGGTTGCCGCTCGGCTATGACAGCATGATTGAAGAACGTGGCGTCAATTTGTCGGGTGGCCAGCGCCAGCGGATTGCGATTGCCCGCGCGTTGATGAGCAAGCCCCGTATCCTGATCTTCGATGAGGCGACATCGGCGCTCGATGCCGAGAGCGAGGAGATCGTGCAGGCCAATCTCAAGGCGATGGCCGCGGGACGCACGGTCATCATCATTGCCCACCGCCTGTCCGCGATCCGGGATTGCGACAGCATCGTCACGATGGAACAGGGCCATATCGTCGAGCGCGGATCGCATGAGGAACTGATCGCCCGCAATGGCCGCTATGCCAAACTCTATCGGACCCAGACGCGGACCGGCATGGCGCGGGCGGTGTGATGGGCGCGCAGGGCATATGGGCGACGAGCCGGCAGGCATGGCGTGACGAAAGGGCGCGGGCGCGCACGCTGGTCCGATCCGAGGAAGTCGATTTCCTGCCTGCGGCCATCGAGATCGTCGAACGACCGCTGTCGCCCACGGCGCGCTATACGGCGTGGTTGCTGATGCTGGGTCTCGCCGTCGCCCTGTTATGGCTGATCTTCGGCCAGATCGACGTCGTGGCTTCGGCCCCCGGACAGTTGATCCCGGCCGATAATGTGAAGTTGATACAGCCTGCCGATGCGGGGGTGGTGCGCTCCATATTGGTGCGGGACAACCAGTCCGTTCATGCCGGCCAGGCGCTGATCGAACTGGACCCGACTATGTCCTCGGCCGACGCGATCCAGGCGCGCAGGGCATTGGAAGCGGCCGAGCTGGATGCGGCACGGGGGCGGGCCATGCTGTCCTCGCTCGACGGCCAGGGCCTGCGCTTCGTGCCGCCGCCGGGCACCTCGCCGGAGATGACGGAGCTGCAGATCGCACTCGCCCGGGCGCAGTTGGAGGGCATCATGGGCGAGACCGGAGCGCATGATGCCGACCGCCAGGCAGCCTCGGCCACCTATGCCGAAGCGACATTGTCGGCCACCAAGCTGGCGGAAACCCTGCCGTTGGTGGACGAACAGATCGAAGCCAACCAGAAATTGCTCGCCAAGGGCTATGTCTCCAAATTGCGCGTGATCGAGATGCGCCGACAGCGGCTGGGCTTGGCTCGGGATCGGCAGATCGCGCTCGAAACCGCGGCCAAGGCACGCGCGCAGATGGCGCAGGCCAGTGCCAGTCGCACCCAGTCCGTCGGGACGAGCCGCGCCAGGATATTGGAGGATCTGACAAAGGCCGAGGTGGAGGCCCGCTTGCGTCGCGAGGAGATGGTCAAGGCCAGTCGGCGCTCTGCCCTGCAGCGGCTGGTCAGCCCGATCGATGGCACGGTTGCCCAATTGTCGGTGCACACGGTGGGCGGGGTTGTGGAAGTCGGAAAGCCGCTGATGCTGATCGTCCCGGCGCGCGGGCAACTGGTGGCTATGGTCAAGATATTCAACAAGGATATCGGTTTTGTGCGCGCCGGACAGGATGTGGGCGTCAAGCTCGCGGCTTTTCCCTTCACGCGCCATGGCGTGGTCGAGGGGCGGATCGAAAGCATCAGCACCGATGCGGTCGAGGACGAAAAGCTCGGCCTCGTCTATACCGCCAGGATTACGATGGACCGTCAATGGCATACCCGCGACGGTCGGCTGGTCCAGCTGGTGCCGGGTATGGAGGTGACGGCCGATATCCGCACCGGTCGGCGCAGCGTCGGCTCCTATCTGCTGAGCCCGCTCCAGGCGGTGCGTGACGAAGCGGGACGGGAACGGTGAGTGCCGCTCCCGCCCCGCGGCCATGCCATGTCCTGTTCGTGATCGCCGGACTGGGCGCGGGCGGGGCAGAGCGCGTTGTCAGCCTCATCTCCTCCGCCTGGATCGCGCGCGGCTGGCGGGTGACGATCATGGCCTTTGATCGGCCGCAGGATCCTGTCTATCACCGCTTCGACCCCGCAGTGGAAATCCGGCGCTTTGACATTCCGCCCGGACGCAACCCCGCTTTGACTCTGATGGCGCAGGGGCGGCGTATTCTTGCTATCCGCCGGCAACTGAAGGACGCGCGGCCCGATGTCGTGATCTCGCTCCTGACCAAGATCAACGTCCTCACGCTGACGGCGGCGATCGGCACCGGACGGAAAATCATCGTCTCGGAGCGGAATAATCCCCGTGCGCAGAATGCCAATAGTGCCTGGAATGCGCTGCTGGCACAGCTGTATCCGCGGGCGGCGGGGATCGTGATGCAGACCCGGGCCAGCCTGGACTGTCTGCCTCAGTCGGCGCGGTCGCTTGCGCGCGTCATCCACAACCCGATCGAGGCCATCGCACCGCCTGCCTCGGCGGCTGGTGCGCAGCGGGTCCTGGTGGGGGTCGGGCGGTTGACCCACCAAAAGGGGTTCGATCTCCTGATCGAGGCCTTTGCCAAGGTCGCGCGCCTGCATCCGGACTGGATCCTGCGCATCTGGGGAGAGGGGGAAATGCGCGGCATGCTGGAACGGCAGGTCGCCTCACTCGGTCTTTCCCATCGTATCGAACTACCCGGAAAGAGCGAGACGCCGGGCGGTTGGTTGGCCAAGGCGGATGCGATGGTCCTGTCGTCCCGCTATGAAGGCTTTGCCAATGTTCTGGGCGAAGCGATGGCGGCGGGCTTGCCGGTCGTCGCCTTCAATTGCGATTTCGGCCCTGCGGAAATGGTCGATAATCTCGTCGATGGCCTGCTCGTGCCCGACGGCGATGCCGGCGCGCTGGCGGCCGCGCTCGACCGGATCATGGGAGATGCTGCGCTGCGCATGCGCCTCGGCATCGCGGCCCGGCAATCGGCAACCCGTTTCGCGTCGCCGGCGATCATCGAACAATGGGACAGGCTGGTCGACGATGTGCGCGCTGTCGCCGGCGCCTAATAGGTCAGGCCCAACCGGATCATGCCCTGCCATTTGCTGAATTCGTCGGCCGCCGTATCGGCTGTCCGGCGGGTATAGGTGGCCACCGCCTCGATCCACATATGGCGGTTGAGCAGATAGCGTGCGCCGCCTTCGCCGGTCCAGTAGCGCTGATCGGCATCGAAACTCTCGCGATAATGGACATTTCGCATCCCGACAGACCCGCGCATGATGAGGTTGTGCCGTACTTCCTGGTCGATGCCCAGGTCGATACGCGTGTCGATCCGTCCCATGGCGCCAGCGCGGATTGTCGCAACATCGCCCCGGAAAATATCCAGGCGGACAGCGGTACGGGTCTGTGGGCGCCAGGTCAGCTGGCCGTTGGCGGACAGGCCGGTAAAGGCATCGAGTGCCAGGTCGCGGGGATTGGAATGAAATATGCCGATGCCGATGTTGCCGTTCAGCTTGTCCCCCAGCTCCAGGGACACGCCGGCCAGTGCGCCATAGGTCGTTGTCGAGCGATCGACGCCGTTGCGGTCTGTCTTGAGGCGCGGCTCGCGATCGTTGAGATAGGGCTGGACGAAAACGGCCACGCGCTGTGACAGCTTGACCTGTCCCTTCACCGCCACGCGATATGTCAGCATGTCGCGATCGGAATCCTCGAGCGAGAGATAGTCGAGCTTCGTCACCCCGGCTGTGGCTGTCACGCCGATGCGCGGACCATCATAGCGATATTCCAGATCGCCGTTGGTCACATTGATAAGCGCTGGCGATTGCGTCAGGTCGGGATTGGCCTCTGGCGCGCCGCGTCTGTCGAAAGTCCGGTCAAAGGATGCCGTTGCCGTCACCCAGTGCCGGTCGCCGAACCCTTTGCGATAGCTTGCGCGAATGCCGAACTGATCGGTATTTTCCTGTGAGGTCTTGGCGTAGCGCGAAAATTCGCCGTAGCCGCGCAGGAAGAACATCGACGTGTCGGTGTCGCGGTTCACCTCCACGCTTGGCCGCACCAGAAAAATGGTGTCGGATTTCCGGTTTTCGTCGGTGGCGAAGATATTGTTGTCGAACCGCACGCCCAGGTCCAACCGGGGTTCGATGACAAAGCCGCCGGTTTGAATGGTGCGCGGCTCATAGCCGGGGCGCGGGAGATCGTCGATCGGGGTCGTGCGGGTGATATCCTGCGCGACCAGGGGCGAGCCGCCGAGCGCGAACGCGATCACGAGCGGCAGGCGACGATAGCGCCAGCGCAAACGCGCTGCGCGACCAGACCCGTTCTGGCACACGCTCAGAACCAGCTTTCACGAATCTCGATCAGATCGCCGGGCTGGACCGGACTGGTCTGGGTCGCACTGCCGGCCATATTGGCACGCGTGATTTTCACCGTCTTCGTGTTGGCGCGGAAAGTGAAACCGCCGGCGACCGACACGGCGGTCATCACCGACATGCCCGGGACAAAGGGATATTGGCCGGGCTTTTGCACCTCGCCGGTGATGAAGAACGGGCGATAGGCGATGATCTGGGCGCTGACCTTGGGATCGAGCACCAATTGTTGCGCGCGCAAGGCGGCGGCGACATCGGCCTGCAGTCCGTCGACGGTCTTGCCTGACGCCGGGATGTTGCCGACCATCGGCAAGGACAGCATGCCCGTGTCCGAGATGAGATAGGTCTCGCTCATCATGTCCAGCCCATAGACATTGAGGCGGACCTGGTCGCCCGGACCCAACTGATAGGGGGTAGGGGCGGCAGTGGCCAGCGGCGTCAGCTTGGCTTCCGGTCCGGCGCAGCCACCCGGTCCCGTGGCGAACAGGGCAAGGGCTATTGAGATCAACAAGCGCTTTTCCATGCTATCCTCCCGTCCTTATGGCCTTGGTTGCCGCTTCAGGCGCGAGCACGCGTATCGCCCGCCGGCGTGGAAATGCCGCCGCCGAGCCACGTACCCAGATCCCGTTGAAGCATGTCCTGCAGCCGCAAAACATCGTCACGATAATAAGCTCTCAGCATCCTGTGCAGTTCGCCATCCAGTGGTGGATAGCGCACCGGTGATGCCAACGATGCGCGCACCCTGGCGAGCACGGGATTGCTCCGCAGCGGGTCCAGGGCCGGGCGCATGGGGCGCAGCAGCCGTCGCAGCGTCAACGGCAATAGCGGCGTGCTGCTGTCATTCTTCCGGCTGTCCAGCTGATCGGGCGCGATATGGGCAGGGACGCCGATATGTCTGCATATGTCGACGATCATCTGTTCGGCGGAATGGGCCAGGTCCTCGTAGAGCAGCACATGCAGCTGCTCGCGCGGGAACTGCTTCAGGAAGCGATCGAGGTGTCGCGCATAAAGACCGCTGGCTAGGAACCGCCGCTCAGCACTGCGCTGGCCCTGCAGATATTTGCGGGGATCGCCGCCGACCATCCCGCGCCGGTAAAGCATGCAGTAATCGGAATAGGCGCGCTGCACGGGATCGCGCAATTGCACGATCAACCGTGCTCCGGGCAGCGTCTGGAACAGGCGATCGGCGGCATCGGGATGCGCCAGATAGTCAGCCGACTTTTCGCCAAGAATGCGGTCCGGCGGCGCTTCGTCGAACAGCGTGGCATACCAGTCCGTGCCGCGGGCATAGTCACTGCTGAAATAATGGGGTTCGGTCTTGGGCAGCCACAGATTGGGATGGCAGCGCAACTGATGGGCGATCCAGGTGGTCGCCCCCTTGACCGCACCGATGATGATGAAATGCGGGCGACGGCCGTCCGGAAACATCATCGGGCTCCCTGTTGGATGACGGTGCGCAGGATATTGCCCATATAGACGCAATCGGCGGCGAACAGGCTGGGATCGACAGGCAGCAACAGGCTGGTTTCACCCAGTCGCCTGGCGACGGGCAGTCGGTTTGACGGGCCCATCGCGGCATCGGTGAACGCGCGTTCGAGATAGATTTCAGGGCAGCTGCCCGACTGGCACGGCACGCCTAGCTCTCGCGCCGTTTCGATGATCCGATCGCGCGACCAGCCATGCTTCAGCCGTTCGAGCCGCAGGAACGCATAGAATTTATAATAGGCAGGGTCGATCCCAGGTTCCGGGTCGATCAGGCGGAGCGCTGGAATATCTGCCAATATGTGCCGCAATATCCGGGCATTGTCGCGCCGCTGCCGAAGCCAGGTCGGCAGCTTCCTGAGCTGCGCAACGCCGATCGCGGCCTGCATCTCGGTCATCCGATAGTTGCTACCGAAATGATTGTGGAGCCAGCGGAAGGACACGCCATCGCCCCCCTGCGCCATCAGTTCGGGATCCTTGCCATGATCCTTCAACGCCCAGGCCCGCTTCCATATGTCGGGATCGCGCAGCAGCAGCAGTCCGCCTTCGCCGCCAGTCGACATGATCTTGTCGGTACAGAATGAAAATGCGGCCGCGTCGCCGAACCCACCCATGACCCGGCCGTGGCGCGTCGCGCCATGGGCCTGCGCGCAATCCTCTATGATTCGGATATCCCGGACTGCGGCGAGCGCGCAGATTTCCTCCATCGGGGCGGGATGGCCGGCCAGATGGACGACGATGATCGCGCGAGTTTGGGATGTCAGGCAGGCGGCGATCGTATCGGGGCTGAGCCCCTGAGTCACTTCATCGACATCGGCAAAGACGGGGGTGGCGCCACAGGCCACGACGCAACTCGCCGAAGCCATGAAGCTGCGTGCGGGGACGATCACCTCGTCGCCAGGGCCGATGCCCAGCGCCTTTAGCGCCACTTCCAGGGCGAGCGTTCCGTTGGCCAGGGCAATGGCATGGGGCATGTCGCACAGTTCGGCAAAGCCCTGCTCCAATGCCGCGCAGCATTCGCCATGATGCAGGGCGTTGACGCGTCCGGTCTCCAATATCCCGGTCACGGCGGCGATCTCGTCCGGCGCATAGACTGGCCATTGCGACACGATCGACATGGAGCGCTGCGGGATGGCGTCATGATGGGGGCGAGCCAGCATCCTTTCCCTTCCTTATTGCATCTGGCGCACGGCGCCGTCCTGCGGCCATATCGGCTTGGCGATCGGCGATTTCTTGATCGCCGTGAGGCAATTTTCCTTGTCCAGAGGGCGGGGCTGCAGTGGGGCTTCCCGGGTCACGGCATCCAGCATCTCGAACAGCAGATGACGCACCTCGACCTGGTCATGGGCCAGGACGGCGCGTTCCAATTGCTCAAAGCCGGCCTGCAGCCGTGCCGGCGGTACGGGCACCGGTTCGGCCTCGAACACGCCGGTAAGGTCGGACGGCAGTTGGCGTTCGCGTTCGTCGAACAATTCCTCATACAGCTTCTCGCCGGGGCGAAGGCCGACGATCTTGATCGGCACGTCGCGTTCGGGGGCGAGGCCGGCCAGGCGGATCATGCGCCGGGCGATGTCGATGATCTTCACCGGCTCGCCCATGTCGAGCACGATGATGCGCCCGCGTTTCAGGCCATATTCCATGGCGCGTGCGGTGCTGTGCAGGATGAGTTGCACGGCCTCGTGCACGGTCATGAAGAAGCGCGTGATTTCCGGATGCGTCACGGTGAGCGGCGAGCGGCTCTCCAGCTGGCGCTGGAACAGGGGAATGAGCGAGCCGCTGGAGCCTAGCACATTGCCGAAGCGGACAGTCATGAAGCGTGGTGCACCGGGATTTCCGGCGCCCTCGAGATCAAGCGCCTGGCAGTAAAGTTCGCCCAGCCGCTTCGTGGCGCCCATCACGCCGACCGGATTGACGGCCTTGTCGGTCGACACCTGGACCATGGCCCTGACGCCATGGCGCTTGGCCGCGTCCGCGACATTGCATGTGCCGAGCACGTTGGTCTGCACGCCCGCGCAGACATTGGTCTCGACCAACGGTACATGTTTGAGTGCGGCGGCATGAAAGACGAAATGGGGTTTCCATTCGGCAAAAACGGCCATCACATGTTGCCGCTGCCGCACCGAACAGAGCAGCGCATGGCAGGAAATGGCGGGATAATTTTCCCGGATTTCCATTTCGACCGAATAAAGATTGAACTCGCCACAATCGAGCAGCAGCAGTTCGGACGGCTCGAAGACGGCAACCTGGCGTGCCAGTTCCCGACCGATCGATCCCCCGGCGCCGGTTATTAGCACGCGCTGCCCCTTGATCGCCCGATGGACGATTTGCGCATCGAGCTGGGTCTGGGGCCGGTCGAGCAGGTCGGCGAGATTGATCAACTGGAGGTCGAGCGGCTTGTTGATCTCCGTTGCCGGCGGTGCACGCAAGACGGACAGATTGAGCGTCTGCGCTGCCGTGACCAGTTTCAGCTTTTGCGGGCCGACCACGTCCTCGGGACCCGTGGCCAGGATGATGCAGGTGGGCCGCTGATTGCGCGCGGTGAGGTGCGACACGACATGCTCGATCGCTTCGACCCCGCCCAGCATCGGCACGCCTCGCAGCCGCAAATGCGCCTCGCCGCTGTCCAGGTCGAGAATGCCGACGGGCAGATAGGGGGGCGTCGGCAGCATCTCCAGATGGCGCAGGATGGTTTCGACATATTCGGGATGACCCACGATCAGGGCGCGCTGCTGGCTGACGGCGATGTCGGAGCGTCGCGCATTGTCGCGCATGCCGGGCAGATTGATGCGGTTCAGGCCGCGCGTCATGTTGCGCAGCACGCGGCGCCACAGGCGCCCGGCGGACAGGAGCGAGATCAGGACCAGGCATTGGATGAACGGCACCGAAGTGGGCATCCAGCGCTGTCCCTGGCTCAGCATCAGGACGATCATCGTTGCGGTGATGGCCAGGATCGCGGCCTCGACCAGCCGGATCAGGTCCGGCAGGGAGGCGAGGCGCCAGATGCGGTTGTAAAGCCCGCTCCAATGAAAGGTCACCAGGCCCACAAGGATGAAGATCGGCAGGCTGTGCAACGCGCCGTCGACCATATGCTCCGGGACGGCACCGTTCATGCGCAGGATGAGGGCAATGCCGAGCGAGGTTGCTATCGCCCATGAATCATAGGCCATATAGGTAGGTGTGCGCCATTTGCGAAACAGGGCGCGAAGTTCACCGGCTACAGGCATGGTTTTCCCCTTGTCGATGCAAGCCAAGTTTCGGTGACCGCCTGAGCGCCCGGGCGCTCAGGCCACGAGATCCATCCGAACACGGCCTCCTTGAACAGGTTAGGTCGATGGCCGCCTGCGGTAAGCTGGGCATAGGGACATCCCGAAGAGGGGTATGGTGATGGCTCTTGTGGTGGGGCGCCTCCCCCCAAATGCCCTGCCATGCTCAAAAGTAGTGCTGCCGGTCGCGGTGCCTTGCCCCCATGGATAGGGCCTAAAATAGCGAGCAGGCTGGCGCTGCGCTTCGATCTAATAGGGACGCTTCCATCAGGGGCACGTCGCGAAGCCATCTTCGGGCGATTTTTTGGGGCCGGCACGTCCATGAAGCTGCTTCATGTCATAACCGGATTGAACGTGGGCGGAGCCGAGACGATGCTCATGCGCCTGCTCCACCATTCGTCCGCGCAGGACCAGGACGTGGTGGTGGCCTCGCTGATGCCGCCAGGCTTTGTCGGCCAGCGCCTGCAGGACAATGGCGTGCGGTTCCATGCCTTGGGGATGACCAGCGTTGCGACCGCCTTGCCGGCGACGCTCCGGCTGGCTGCGCTTGTCCGGCGCGAGCGTCCCGACGTGATCATGGCGTGGATGCACCATGCCCAGTTGGCGACCATGTGCGCGACGATGCTGGCGCGTACCGGCGCACCGGTGATCTGGAATGTTCGTCATTCGCTTGGCGGTGGCTATGTGCATGAAAAGAGGCTGACCCGCCTCGTCCTGCGGACCCAGGCGCTGCTTTCACGGCGGCCGCAGGCGATCATCTACAATGCCCGGGTGGCGATGCAGCAATATCGGGCCATAGGCTTTGATCCCACGCGGGCGATGGTCATCCCCAATGGGTTCGATCTGGACGCGGACGGGCAGCGGGCGGAGGCCCAGGATCGGCTTCGCCGGATTTTCGGCATCGCGCCCGACCGCATCGTGATCGCGATGGTCGCGCGGGCGCATCCAATGAAGGATGCCGCCAATCTGGTATCGGCCTTCGCCCGGCTGCATCCCGCCCGTATGCCGGCGCATCTGCTGATCGTGGGAGAGGGGATGGACCGGCCGACGCCGGAGATCGCGGACGCGCTCTCGGCCTTGCCGACCGGGTACTGGACGCTTTCGGGGCAACGGAGCGATGTCGCGCAGTGGCTCGGCGGCGTCGATATCCTCGCCTTGCCCTCGGCCTGGGGCGAGGGATTCCCCAATATCGTGGGTGAGGCGATGGCCAAGGCCATACCCTGTGTCGGTACCGATGTCGGCGACACGGGCTGGGTCATCGGAGCGACGGGCCGCACCGTGCCGCCGCGCAATCCGACAGCCCTCGCGCTGGCGTTGATGGAACTATGCCATTTGCGGCCGGAGGAACGGGTGATGCTGGGCGGTGCTGCGCGCCAGCGTATCAGCGAGATGTTTGCGATCGATCAGGTCGTGAAGCGCTATGATGCGCTGTTTCGACAGGTTGCGGGACGGATCGAGAGCGACGAGCCGGGGCCATCGCCGCGTGCCATGCAGTGCGAGGCGCTATGAAGATCGTCGTCGTCTCCAGCCTGGCTTTCTCGCTGATCAATTTTCGCGGGCGCCTGCTCGCATCGATGGTGGCGAACGGACATGAGGTCATCGCCTGTGCTCCTGATCGGGATGCGGCGGTCGAGGCGAGGCTCGCCGCGCTGGGCGTGCGCTTCCGCCACATGCCGATGGCGCGCACGGGGATGAATCCGTTTCGCGACGTGCAAACTTTTTCCTGGCTGCTGGTGATGCTGTGGCGCGAACGGCCAGATATCGTGCTCGCTTATACGCAAAAGCCGATCATCTATGGCGGTTTGGCGACCCGTTGTGTCGGCAGGACGCGCTTTTATGCGATGGTGAGTGGATTGGGGCATGTGTTCAGCGACGACATGTCCGGCCGCCTGCGCCATGTCCGGCGTCTCGTTTCCTTTCTCTATCGTCGCGCGCTGGCGCACGCCCAGGCCGTGTTCGTGTTCAATCGCGACGATCGGCACGAAATGCTGGCCCATGGCATCATCGATGAGGGCGCCCAGGTCATTCAGGTGCCCGGATCGGGCGTCGACCTCGATCATTATGCTTGCCAGCCGCTCCCCGAAGTGGAGCTGAGCTTCCTGATGATCGCCCGGCTGCTGCGCAACAAGGGCCTTGATGATTATGCCGAAGCAGCGCGTCTGGTCCGGGCGGAGCGGCCTGACATCCGTTTCCGCCTGCTCGGTCCGTTCGACAGCAATCCTGCCGCCATTTCGCGCGAGACGATCGCGCAATGGAACCGGGATGGCCTGCTGGAATATTGCGGCGAGACGCAGGACGTCCGGCCGCATCTTGCCCAGGCGAGCGTCTTCGTATTGCCCAGCTGGTATCGCGAAGGGCTGCCGCGCACGTTGTTGGAGGCGATGGCAACGGGGCGAGGCGTGATCACCACCGACATGCCCGGCTGCAGGGAGCCCGTGGTCGAGGGGGAGAATGGTTTTCTGGTCCCGCCGCGCAACCACCAGGCACTTGCCAATGCGATGTTGCGTATCGCGGCGGATCCGGGGCTGGTCGTCGCCATGGGCGCGGCGGCACGGCGGACGGTGGAGGAGCATTTCTCGGTCGAGAAGGTGAATGCGATGCTGCTCGACACGATGGGCCTGGTTGCCCATCCGACGGGCGTCCCTGTTCAACCCGATCGATCCGCTGCACCTGTGCGGGCGTTTGCGACGGGAGGAGGGTGATGTCATCGATCCGGCTTCTCGATGTGGGGATATCGGCTGTCGGGCTGCTGGTGGCCGTGCCGGTGATGGCCGCAGTGGCAGGCGTGATCGCCCTGACCGATGGCCGACCGATCCTGTTCCGACAGCGCCGTGTGACGCGGGACGGGCGGCTGTTCACGCTGGTCAAGTTCCGCACCATGACGAATATGCACGATGCGGACGGTCATTTGCTCCCCGATGCGGCCCGGACGACGCCGGTCGGTCGCGCGCTCAGGGCGGTGCGGCTCGATGAATTGCCGCAATTATGGCACATCCTCACGGGCGATATGGCATTGATCGGGCCGCGACCGTTGCTGCCTGAAACGATCGTGGCGGCCGGGAAAACTGGTCAAGCACGGTGCGCCGTCAGGCCTGGGCTCACCGGCTGGGCGCAGGTCAACGGCAACACGCTGCTGAGCGATGCCGACAAGATGGCGCTCGATCTCTGGTATATCGATCATCGCAGCCTGTCGCTCGACATCAACATACTCTGGCGCACCGTCCTCGTCGCATTGACGGGGGAGCGAACCGATCCAACATCCATAAGGAGGGCCTATGAGAGCGGTGCTCGTTGGCGCAGTTGAGAGCACGCGCGTTGCGCTGAAATGCCTTGCGGCTTCGTCGGCATGGGATTTGGCGGCGGTCTTGACCCTGCCGGTCACGCTTGGCCATCGTCATTCCGATTTCGTGGATTTGTCCGGCGATGCGGCGGCGCTGGCGACGCGGCTCGTCACGGTGTCGAACATCAACGCACAGTCCAGTCTCGAGTTGATCGAGGATCTCGCGCCCGACTACATCTTCGTCATCGGCTGGTCGCAACTGTGCGGCGCGCGCGTGCAGGCCAGCGCGCCCGGCGGCCTGATCGGCTTTCACCCTGCGCCGCTGCCCCGGTTGCGCGGGCGGGCGATCATCCCATGGACCATCCTGCTCGATGAGCCGATTTCCGCTTCGACCCTGTTCAGGATCGACGACGGGGTCGACAGCGGCCCGATCCTGGCACAGCGTTTCTTCCATGTCGCATCGGATGAGACGGCAGAATCTCTCTATGCCAAGCATATGATGATGCTGGCCGAAATATTGCCGCCCATGCTGATCGAACTGGCCCATGGGCGTGCGCCTGGGGTGCCGCAGGACGAGCGGCACAGCAGCTATGGTACGCGCCGACGGCCCGAGGATGCCCGTATCGATTGGACGGCGCCGGTGGACGATATCTGGCGCATGGTGCGCGCCTGTGGCGCGCCCTATCCGGGCGCTTGGACGATATTGAACGACAGCAAGGTCGTCATCGCGGCGGCGCATCCCGTATCCCTGTCGCGCTACAGGGCGTCCATGCCGGGGCAGATTGTCGAGCGAACCGACAGCAGCTTTACGGTGCGCTGCGGCGATGAGGGCGGGCTGCAGGTCACGCAATGGTGCTGCAAGGCGGATGGCGCCTTGCCGGTCCACGCCATTTTGGGGCGGGAGCCGATGACGCGATGACGGCTCTCGATTCCGTGCAGCGGGCGCTGGTCATCGCACCGCATCCCGATGACGAGGTTCTAGGCTGTGGGGGAACGATCGCGCGACTGGTCTCGATGGGGTGCCAGGTCGAAATCCTGGTGGTTACGCGCGGCATGGCGCCGTTGTTCGACGAGGCTCAGGCTAACCAGGTGCGCGATGAGGCCCGCCAGGCGCATTGGCTGCTGGGCGTCACCCAGACACAGTTTCTTGATTTTCCGGCGGCTGGGCTGGACGGCGTATCGCGTGCCGCGCTCAATGCCGCCGTTGCGAAATCGGTTATGACGAGCCGGCCCGATATGTTGCTGGTCCCCTTTGTGGGCGATCTGCATTTCGATCATAAGCTGGTCTTCGATGCGGCCATGGTGGCGGCGCGTCCGTTGGGGCGGGATTATCCCCGGCGCATCCTCGCCTATGAAACAGTGTCGGAAACAAACTGGTCCGCGCCCTATCTTGGTCCCGCGTTCCAGCCCAATGTCTTTATCGACATCTCCAGCCATCTGGATCAGAAATTGGATGCGTTTGCCTGCTTCCGGTCGCAGGTTCGACCGTTTCCCAATGAACGGTCGCTAGAAACATTGAGAGCACTGGCAATGGTGAGAGGATCCTGCGTTTCCTGCGCGGCGGCCGAGGCTTTCACCCTGATAAGGGAGGTAGCATGAACATGCCGGTCGTTTTCGAACCTACTCAAGAGGGGGCGGTCACCCTGGTGGCAAATTCAGGACGACGCGCGTCTTCCCGGCGATCCTTGCGCATGATGATGAGTTCGGCCGGCCGCCGGGTCAGTCTGCTGCGCAGCTTCCGCCAGTCGGCTGCACAACTGGGCGCGGATCTCAGTATCTATGGCTGTGATTTGCAGCCGGAATGGAGCCCGGCCTGTATCGAGGCGGACAAGGCATTCGCAGCGCCTTCAGCGGAAAGCACCGCATTCATTCCAGCGATGCTGGAGATATGCGAACAGGAAAATATCGGCCTGATCGTGCCGACCATCGATACCGAACTGATCGCCTTTGCCCGTGCCCGGGACAAGTTCGCGGCGCTTGGTTGCCATGTTGCCGTCAGTAGCGAGCAGGTCGTGACGATGGCGCGCGACAAGCTGGCGACAGCCCGCTTCCTCTCCGCCGCAGGCGTTCACACGCCCCGGACGGCATCGGCCAAAGATGTCTTGCGCGGGCGCGAAGAAATGGTCTTTCCCTTGCTTGCCAAGCCGCGCCACGGGAGTTCGAGCCGCGGTATCATGATGGTCGAGACGCTGAACGAATTGCTCACGCTCGATGCCAAGGAACCCTATATCGTCCAGCAGTTCATTCCGGGACGGGAATTCACGGTCAATCTCTACTTCGATGCCGAAGGACGGCTGAAATGTGCCGTGCCGCATGAAAGATTGAAGGTCCGCGCAGGCGAAGTGGAAAAAGGGGTCACGCTGCGCAGCCAGCCGCTGGCGGACATGGCCCGCCAGATCGCCGCTGCGTGCAAGGGTGCGCGCGGGGCGCTGTGTTTCCAGGTGCGTCTGGCCGAGAACGGGATGCCGTTCGTGTTCGAGATCAATGCCCGCTTCGGCGGCGGTTATCCGTTGACGCATCATGCCGGCGCGCAGTTCACGACGTGGATGCTGGAGGAATGTCTGAACTTGCCGCGTACCGCCAATGATGAATGGCAGTCCGATATGCTGATGCTCCGGTTCGATGATGCCGTGTTCGTCTGATGGCCCGGCCGCGGGTGAAGTGCGCGCCGGAGCACGTGCTTGTCTTCGACCTTGATGACACACTCTATCTGGAACGGGACTATGTGCTGAGCGGATTGGGCGCCGTAGGTGCATGGGCGCGCGAACGCCTGGGCCTTGTCGAATACGGGACTTTTCTGCGCCGAAAGTTCGAGGCGGGTGCCAGGACACAGTTGTTCGATGACTGCCTGCGCGACTTGGACATTGATCCTACGCCGTCCCTGGTGGGGCGGATGCTTGCCGTCTATCGACAGCATCGACCGATTATCGAGCTGGCGCCAGATGCCGCGGATTTTCTGACGAATATCGCGCCGCATATTGCAATCGGCGTCATCACCGACGGGTATCTCGATGCCCAGAGACGGAAGATCCGCGCACTGGATCTGTACCGGCGTGGTGTCAGCCTAGGTATCTGTACTGACCGCTGGGGGCGTGCGCATTGGAAGCCGGATCGGCGCGCCTTCCTGCATATGCAGGAATATTTCGGATTGGCGAATCACTGTTTCACTTATGTTGCCGACAATCCGGTGAAGGATTTTATCGCTCCGAAGGCGCTGGGCTGGCGTACCATAAGGATAGTGCGGCCGGGTCGGATCGACCATGCAGACCATCCTGCCCGGCATTGCGATGCACAAAGGGTTATTGAAAACCTTGGTGAATTATGATTTTCCTTCAAAGGAATTTACAAAATTTACTAATACTTTTGAGTTTGCCCTTCAAATGCACCTATTGGAAAAGCTTGATTGTTTTTCCGATTACTATAGCTCTTAGGCAGGGAAGGGTCGCGATCGGAAAGCCGGATGCTGCAAAAAGCAGGCTTTCCCTCTGAAGGGGTTCCTCGCTCTCTGGCAGTTGATGCCATAGTCGAGTTCGCTGCGTGAAAGCGAAGGCGCTCCTAATTTCTCGGAGGCGACTTTGAGCAATCAACTGCAAGTGATCATCGTCACGCAAAATGAGATCGAAGGCGAAGGCCTGCGACGTATTCTGACGGAAAGATCGTTGGATGTCGTCGGCGTTTTCCGAAATTTGGCCGATATTCCGCTGGAAACTGACAGCCACGGCGTGAACAACCTTCTGGTGATGGCCTCCTCGTCCGATGAAGCGACGCTCGAAATGTGTCGAGAGGCTCATATGCTCCAGGACGAGGCATTGATCGTCATGCTGGGACATGATTGTGAATGCGCGATGGTTGCCCAGGCGTTTCAGGCGGGTGTGGCCGGCTATATTGGCAAAGACACATCCTGCGCCAGTCTTGCAGCAATGATCAATCTGGTCGCACTCGGCGAAAAGATCGTGCCCTCTCGCATCATTTTCGAACTTGCAGGGCTCGATACCAATTTGCGCTGGAACGATAATGACGGCCGCATTGAAGATGTGAAGATGTCGGACCGTGAGGTAGAAATATTGCGTGGTCTGATCCGGGGCGAACCCAACAAGATCATTTCCCGCCGGCTCAACATTACCGAGGCCACGGTGAAGGTTCATGTCAAATCCATTCTACGGAAGCTTCATGTGGTTAATCGGACGCAGGCCGCAATCTGGGCGTTAAGCCGCGGTTTGCTGGGTGAACCAGTTCAGCAAAACGGCGAGCAGCCGCCATGCCGGGCCGTGCCAGCCGTAACTCCGGCCGCGGTACCGCGCCTCCCTTTAAGGCTGGCCGACGTGGCTTGAGTGACGACTAGCCAGTCGGATTTTCCAGGGCTGCGTCGGCGTTTCGTGCTGTGGGCGACTGTTGAAGCGAGCTTTGTCTGCTCCAGGTCCGCCTTCGAATGATATCGTTGTTGGAAGGGGATATCCTATGTCTTCAGGCGACGCCCTCATCGTTCCTTCTAATTTGAGCCCAGGTGAGATATTCATGGGGGCGGCGCGGGCACCGCAGCCAAGCACTCGTACGGGCTATTTCGGCGTTCACGATTTTTTCCGGATGATCCGGCGGCGCTGGATATTGATCGCCACGCTGACCGTGCTGGGCATGGCGATGACGATCATCGTCCTGATCAACATCACGCCCATCTACAGCAGTTCGGCGACCGTGGTGGTCCAGCCGCCTGACGCGGAAACATCGGTCACCGGCACGACCATCCTCAGCCCGAACCAGGAAACGCAGATCGAGACGAAAGTCGAAATGCTGCGCTCCCGGCGTCTTGCGCGGGCGGCGGCGACGACGCTGCATCTGGATGATGATCCCGAATTTGCCCGCAAGCCGGGAGAAGCCAGGGGCGTCGGATCCTGGGTCCGGGAAGTGATCCTGGGCAACCGTCCGGTGGAAGTGGATCCCGGCCTTCGGGCGGAGGCGGCCGAACGCTCGCGGAGCGAAGGGGTGGTCGATCGTTTGCTCGACAAGGTCGACATCATGCGCGTCGGCCGGTCGAGCACGATCAAGGTGACGGCCTCTTCGGAAGACCCGGCAAAGGCCGCCCTGATCGCCAATCGGCTGGTCGAAACCTATATTCAGGGTGGATTGAAGAACGCCAAGGAATCGCGCGATAAGGAAATCCAGGCGCTGACCGCGCGGGTCGTGCAGGTGCGTACCTCCATGCAGCAGACTGATGGCGCCGCCGCCAGTTTCCGCGCGGCCCATGGCATATTGGCATCCAATCCCGAAGTCAGCGGCGCTGCCCAGGTCGACCAGTCGGCCGGCATTCTGGCCCAGGCCCGTGCGGAAAGCGCTTATGCCAGCCGGCTTGCCCAACTCAGTGGAGGACCAGCGACGGCGACATCCCCGCTGCTCATCGAACTGCGGCAGCAGGAGGCAACCTTGTCGCGGCGTCTGGGCGAACTGAGCACGATGTTCGGTCCGGGCTATCCTGATGTCGTCAAGACCAAGGCGGAACTGGCCACGATCGGCCCGCGCATCGCGGCGGAAACGACGCGGTTGCAGGGCGAATTGTCGGCCGTGTCGGCGGCCAGCGCCGCCCGGCGCGGTGCAATCGATGCCAGCATCAGCAGCATCCGTTCGCAGGCTCTGGCGTCGGGAGGACAGGCGGTCGCGCTGCGGGGGCTCGAACGCAAGGCGGAGGCAACCAACACGCTGTACATGTCGTTGGTCGCCGCGCTGAACGCAAAGATCACGGCGCCCGTCGATGTGGATCCCGACATCTCGATCATCTCCCGCGCCTCTCTGCCAGCGGTGCCCAGCTATCCGATCCCGCAACGGGTTCTGGCGGTGGCGATGCTGGCCTTTCTTCTGCTCGGCCTGATCGTCGCCTTCGTGGTCGATACGATGGATACGACGATCCGCACGGCGGCGCAGGTCCGGCGCCTGCTCGGCATTCCCACACTTGCGATGGTGCCCGATCTCAGTGATGGTCGCGAAGATGAACCGGTTCATGCGGTCGTCGAATCCAAACCCCGGTCCCGCTTTGCCGAGGCGATCCGCAATCTGCTGATCGAACTGGAATCGCGCCATGGCCCCGGCTCCCAGGTGGTGGTGGTGACGTCTCCGCTGGATGGCGAGGGAAAGAGCACCATCGCCACCAGTCTGGCGGCTGCGGCTGGCGCCGTCAGCAGGCGCGCGGTCGTCGTCGATTTCGATTTGCGGCGCCCCAATATCGAGGCCGATTGCAAGGGCAATGGTGTCGTTGGCTATCTCACTGGTCGTGCTGGCCTGGAGGATCTGCCCGTCATCCAGGAAGACAGCCATTTTTCGGTAATTGCCGTCGGCGATACACCCATGGATCCGGGGGCGCTGATCGCCTCGCCTCGCCTGCCACGCATGGTCAATGCGCTGCGGCAGCATTATGATCTGGTAATCCTGAATGCGCCGCCGATCCTGCCGGTGCGCGATGCCAAGACGCTCACCGAATATGCCGATTCGACGATCCTGGTACTGCGTTGGGGCATGACCAGTCCCGAAGCCGCGCGGGTGGCGATGGAGATGTTCGAGCGGCCGATTACCGGAGCGGTCATCAACATGGTGGATTATCCGGCCCATGCACGACGCGGCTATGGCGATGCGATCCACCATATCGCTCGACTGACCAAATATTATGATGCCGATGATCCGGCGGAGGCTGGTGCGATGCACAAGCGCCTGTTGCGCAGTTGGCGCCGTTCCAAGCGTCGCGTGGTGGAAGCGCTGCATTTCAATTGAGGTGCCGTCCCAACAGGACCAAAACAGGACCGGTGAACCGCATGGGTTGATCGGTCCTTTTTGCGTGTGATCGGAAAAGCCTTGTGGCCCTATCGCTGTTGCCAGGGGGCGACCTTGATCGCGCGGCGAAGGTTCAAGCTGAGACCGCCCAGCCAGACGATGCCGAAGGCCAGGTGGGCTAGATTGGCACCCATGGCACCGAATTCCATGATCAGCGGGGCGACCGAGCAGTAGAAGGCCATGGCACAGGCCACCACGGTACGTAGGACGCCCCGCTGTTCCCCCAGCGACAGCAGCCCGGCGCGACTGGCCGCGCCGCTGATCGTCATCGTCACCGCCAGGATCTGGACGATGAGGAGCGGTACCGCCCCCGCAAATTGCGCTCCAACGATCAGGCGCATCAGGCTCGCGCCGGCGATCAGGATGGTGAGGAAACAGGCCATGCCAAAGGCGAGCAAGATTAGCTCGGTTTGTATCACCACCCGCACGAAGGCGCGGCGATTGCCGGCCGCCGCCAACCGGCTGAGGTCTGGATAGACGACCGATTCCACTTGGCTGCCGATCTGTTGCACGACTCGGCTGATCCGCTTGGCAATGTGAAACAGGCCCGCGCTTGCCGGGTCGGCAAGCCAGCCGACGATCAGCGTGTCGACCTGCTGGGCGCTCGACCAGACGGTCAGGGAAAAATTGGATCCCAGGGCAAAGCGCCATACCTTCGGAAAGCGCTCGTTGATGCCTTCGACGCTGGCGTCGAAAATGGCGCGCAGGCCTGGCGCGGGCAGAAGGCGTATCGCGAAGATGAAATTGGAAATCGACATGATGATCTGGGTAAATGTCCAGATCAGCACCATCTCGAACAGGTCTGCATCCATCACGAAGGCAATACCGATCAGCGCCAGTCTCAGCAGCGCATTGGCGACCTGAATGCGTGCGATCATGCGATATTGGTCGGTCAGGCGGTATATCGCCGTGGCCACACCATTATAGCTAAACAGCAGCGACACCAGGAAGATGAGGGCCATTTGCAGGGTTTCGTCGCTGTAGCCGAGCAGCCATTGCCCCGTCAGCGCAATCCCGTTCGCCACCACCCACGCCGCAACGCCGCCGCCCAGGTCGAGCAACAGTCCGAATTTGAGCAGCGCGAAAAACGCGGCGGAATCCTTTTCGTGATCAAGGCTGGCGCCATAGCGGATGACCGGTTGCCAAGACTGGAAACTCAACAAGCGCTCGCTTGCCTGTCCCAGTGTCAGGATCATTGCCAGGATGCCATAGGCCGCGGGATGTAGCAGTCGAGCCGTAAGGGCGATGGAAAGTAGCGTGATGCCCAGTGTCGCCGCCGTTCCGCTCAGCAGGTGGGTGACGGCGCGCACGCGCCGGTGCGACATGGCTCGAAGCCCCCATGCGTGGGTCGAGATGATGAACGACAATAGCGGGTGCGCCCTCTCCATAGCCATGTCCCTCCACCATGATCGTCGCTAGTTCATGGAACCAATCAGGATAAAAGCGCAGCTTTCCTGTAGATGTAATCCCAAATTGCCGATCACCGCAGCGACGCTGGATGATAAGGAACAGGCAGGGGAGACGTTATGTCCATCACCGCCAAAGCCTTTTTTCATCCAGCCCGAAAGCCGACTTCGACCGATGTCGAAGATCGTTTCTTTTCGGATCTGCGCACGCGCAACTCGACCTTCAAACGGACAGCAAGCGATCGCTTCCATGATCTGGATGCGCGTTGTCTGGAAAGTTTCGAATTGAGTGGCGCCACCATTGGGCAGGTTCTTGATATCGGCATATCGTCCGGTGCGACGACGCTTGCCCTCTATGAGCGATTGCTGGCCTGTGGGCATATGCCGGCCGTGGTCGGCACCGACATCGCCATCGACGGCAGATTGGTGAAGGCCTATCCGGGCGTGCGGGTGCTGACCGACGAGGCGGGACATCCGTTGCAATATGATGTGTTGGGCCGGGTGGTACGCCCCTGGGGTCGTCGGGCCGACTATGCCACCGGCATGCTCGCGGTGCGCGCCCTGGCAAATGCCTGGCTGGGCGGACGTGCCCAGCGCCTCGTGCAGCAGGGGGGCGGGGATATCACGCCCGTGCGCCTCATCAGTCCGCGGGTGAAGGCCGCGTCGAACGTGCAGATCGAGAAGAATGACATCTTTGTCGATACCCCCGCGTTCCGCCATCGGTTTGACTTCATCCGGGCCTGCAACATCCTAAATCGCGGCTATTTCGATGAAGAGGCGCTGCGCCGGGCGATGGCCAACATCGTGCGCTATCTGACCGGTCCTGGGGCCTTCCTGCTGATCGCCCGCTCTGCTCGGGGATGCCATGTCGGCACGCTGTTCCAGGTTTCTGCTAATGGCCGTTTTCTGGACGTCGTAGACCGTTTCTGCGGCGGGTCGGAAGTGGAATGGCTGATGCTTGAAACCCCGTTGCCCGAGCAATGGGCCATCTAGCATGCCGTCGGCCGTCACCATATGCTTTCCCTTCGTCGGAGACCTGGTGGGGGGCAGCCATATCTCTGCCAGCAGCTTGATCGCCAAGATCGATCAGCAGCGTTACGCGCCGCTCGTCATCGTCCAGAATCCGCAGGGCATCATCGCCCGGCTGTTTGCGGACAGGGGCATTGCTGTCGAGGCCATCCCCGCTTCCATTTCTCTCCAGCACGGCCGCAGGGTCGGCCCGTTGCGGGCACTGGAGCTAGCGCGAGGCGCCATTCCTCTGGCCCGGTTCCTGCGCAAACGCCAGGTTGCCATCGTCCACAGCAATGACGGGCGCACCCATGCGACCTGGGCATTGGCCGCTCGGCTGGCAGGAGCCCAATTGCTCTGGCATCACCGGGGCGCACCCGATGCATTGGGATTGAGGATGGTTGCGCCGCTGCTGGCCAACCGGGTGGTTGCGGTGTCGCACTTCGCCGGCGACCAGGCGGGCGGCCTGCGCCGCAGGCTGCGTACCGATGTGGTACACAGCCCTTTCGATACATCCATCCAATGCGATCGGTGGGCGGCCCGGCAGGCGATACTCGAACTCATCAATGCACCGCCCACCGCCAATCTTGTCGGCTTTTCGGGCGTCCTGATCGACCGCAAACGGCCATTGCTGTTCGTCGATGCAATTGCTGCGCTTCGCCGTGTCGCGCCCGAACTCGATGCGCGGGGTGTGCTCTTCGGCGAGGCGCTTGATGGCATGGACGCCCAGGTTGCGGATCGTGCCCGGCGGCAAGGCGTCGGCGACGCGATCCATCTGATGGGTTTTCGCACTCCCGGCGCCTTCTGGCTGGCGGGGTGCGATTTACTGATGGTGCCGGCGATCGACGAACCTTTCGGACGAACGCTGATCGAGGCGATGCTGGTCGAAACGCCGGTCGTCGCGACTGCATCGGGTGGCAATGTCGAAGCTATCCGAGACCGTGAGACGGGGCGTCTTGTTCCACCAGAGGACGCTCAGGCGCTGGCCGATGCTTGCGCCACCCTGTTACGCGATCCTGCGATGATGGAAGGCATCGGCCAATCTGCGCGGGCCGATGCCTTGCTCAAATTCGGCGAAGCGCGCCATGCCGATGCGATCATGGCGATCTATGACGACATGCTTCATGCTGGCGCCGGGCAGGAGACGCCCCATCGCTAGCGAGGCGACCTCTGCCTTGCTGGCGCGCTCATCCGGTCCGACCCGGCCTGCTTCGCCGCGCGACACAGCCGGGGGCGGGTTCAATGTGGCGGCGCACGGCTTGCGCGGCCTGGCAGCGATGATGGTGCTGCTGGCGCATATTCTGGGCGGCACCGCCAAACATATCTATGCCCAGAATGATGCCTATGTGCAGGGCATTGCAGGCGCCTGGGCATTAGGCACTTTTGGTGTCGAACTGTTCTTCATCATCAGCGGCTATGTCATCCTGCCAAGCGCAATGCGTTATGGCGCGCAGCAATTTGCGCTGCGCCGCTTCCTGCGGCTTTATCCGCTGTTTTTCGTGCTTTCGCTGCTCTTCATCGCGCTGAACGCAATCACCAATGCCTATCCTGCGCTCAATTCGACGAAAGCGGTGATTTCGGGCCTGCTGTTCATCAACCTTTTCACTGGCACCGAGCAGCTTACGCCCAATGCGTGGAGCCTGACCTACGAGGTGATCTTCTACCTGCTGATGTACGGGATCGTCTATTTTACGGTGCATCATCGTAATCGCGCGGGCGCCGCCGTCGCAATCGTCGTCGGACTGATCTTCCTGCTGACCCATCCGATCGCCATCTATTTCGTCATCGGCGCCGCGATCCGACTGGCCAGTTCCAGGCCGTGGCGCTGGCCCATCCCGGCGCGCGGTCTGGAGCTTGCAAGCCTGATCGCGATGATCGCCTTCGCCAGCCGCGGCCATTTCGAATATAGCTGGAGCGACTTTGCCGATCCGGTCCTGGTGCCGATCATCCTGTCGGCCGGACTCTATTTCCATTGCGCGGTCCAGCCGGGCAGCCTGACCGCCCGCGCGCTCGACAATCCGCTGTTCCGCTATCTCGGTACCGTCAGCTACAGCCTCTATCTCGTGCATCCCTACAGCTATTACGGGATACGCAGGATATTCGACCATTTCGGCTGGTTCACCGACAATGTGCTGGGATCGATCGCGATCTTCGCTGCGGTCGTGGTGGCCGTGACCATGCCGCTCACCCATCTCGTCCATATCAGCCTGGAAATCTGGCCCTATCAACGCTTTTTCGGGCAGCGTATCTATCGGGAAAAGAGCAGCGCGACGGCCCAGGCGCAGCCAGCGGGAGGCGAGGCATGAGCAGTGCGTCTGAAGGCACCGTGGCCGATGCGCGGGCGATGGCAGACAGCCCGCCAACGGCGATCATGGTCGGCATATTCCTGGCGGCCTATCTGTCATGGCGCCCGTCGATCGACATCATGTTCACGGTCAGCGACCTGTGCCTGCTGATCGGGGGCGCGCAGTTGCTGGTCCGGAAACATATTCCGCTTGAACCCTTCGGCCTGCTGTCGCCGCTCTGGTTCGCGGCCTTCGCCCTGATGATGGGCGGCCTGCTCGTCAGTTCGCTCTTCTGCCATGATCCCACGCGCTGGATCATCGTCGCCCTGCAATATAGCGTGGCCTGGGCGGTGCTGCCTTTCCTCCTGATGGGGCATGGTGCCGCCAACACCAACCGGCTGGCCTGCGCCTTGCTGTTCGGCGTGTTCCTGATGGAGCTGATCGGGATCATCGTCTATTTTACCTATTCGGGCTCGTTCGAAGACGCGCGCGCCACGCTGGGCCTCGATTTCCTGTCCGGCAGCGGGCGGCTGGGGGCTTTCGCGACCGACGCGAACTGGAATGGCGCAACCATCTCGATGGCCTTGCCCTTTGCCTTCTACCTGCGCGCACGCCGGGTCATCGGCCTCTGGCAGATGCTCGTCATCGCAGGCGTCCTGTTCTATGCCTTGCTGCTGAGCGCGTCCGCAACCGCCTTTGGCAGCATGGTTGTCGCGATCCTGTTCTTCGTCCTGTTCGGCGACCGTCGCATTCGCGCTTATGTTCTTGGCGGGCTGGTCGGTATCGTTGCGTTGGGCATCGTTCTGAACGCCGTCAATGTCACTTTGCCCGCCGTGTTCCAGAAGCGCGTCGCGAACGCCTTGGAGGCCGGCGACATAGCGGAGGCGGGCACGTTCGAGGACCGGCTGGGATTGGCCAAGGATGCGTGGCAGCGCGTCGGCGACCATATGTTCGTCGGTGTCGGTGTGGATCAGGATCGCGTCATCAGCCCGGCCGGCGCGCCGGTGCATAACATGTATCTGCTGCTGTGGGTGGAAGGCGGCTTTCTCGCCCTTGTCGGCTGGATCGCGATGATTGGCGTTGGCGGCGTGATCGGGTTCACGGCGTTGAAGCGGGACAGGCTGGCCGGGGCGCTTGCCCTGTCCGTCCTGGCGACCTTCCTGCTCTTTTCCGCCGCGAGCCCGCATATGTACGCACGGCTGTGGGCGGTGCCGGTGTTGCTGGCACTGGCGATCGCGCTGCATGGCGGCGAGGCCGACCTGCGGCGACGCAGTGGGCGTGCGCTTTCGTCCAGGCGGATGCGGGCCTTGCGCTATGCACGGGGATAGCCGTGCGGCGCTCTGGCGCCCGTCGTTGGGATGGGTGCCCAAGCGCTGGCATGCCCTGACGCCGGCCAGGTTCCTGATCTATGCGATCCTCGCCTTCGTGCTGATCGGCCTGTTCGGGCGGATCATCACCTTTCCGCTGGGGCATGACGAGCAGATCCACGTCAGTGCCGGTCGGCTGCTGTTCCAGGCGCCGCTGTATCAGGCGCTGGGATATAATCATCTGCCGGGCCTGCCCCTGCTGCTGCACACGCTCTATGCGCTGACCGGCGACAGCTATCTGCTGTTGAAGGGGCGTCTGCTCATCTTCCTGTGCTGGATCGCCACCGGGCTGCTGCTCTATCGCTTTGCGCTGCGGCAGACGGGGGATCGGCATGTTGCCCTGGTGGCCTTGCTGGTGCTGGTGGCGGGTGTGCTCATGGGCCCGGCAGGAATGCTGGTCACCAATAATTTCCTGCCCGTCCCGTTCGCGATCCTTTCGTTCGATCTTTTCTTGCGCGGGCTGGACGAAAGCCGGATCCGCCCGGGCCTGCTTTTCCTGTCCGGGCTGGCCATGGGCTTCGCGGCCGTGCTGAAGGTCAGCTATGTGTTCCTGGGACCGCCTTTTGCGCTGGCGGCGCTGTTGCTGCCACGCGCTCTGCCTTTTGGGGAAAGAGTGCGGCAGGTGTTCGTGCCGCTGATCATCGGCGGGCTGGTCGGTTGCTCGCCCGCGCTGGTGGTGCTGATCAGCGATCCCTACGGATTATTTGCCCACACGGTCCGCTATTTCTCGCACGGCCATCTTGCCTATTGGGAGCAGGCGACCGCCGCCAAGGCGATGTCCTTTCCCGAAAAGATCATGGTGGCCGAAGGCGTGTGGCTGGCCGGATCGGGGCTGTTTGCACTTATTCTTGCGGGCGTTTTTGCGGGAACATTGGTGCGCAGGGCAGGGGCGGCGGCGTTGGCCTGGTGGCCGATCCCTCTCGCGGCCGCGCTGGCGGCGTTCGGCGCACTCGGCGCATTCGTGCCGACGCCGGCCTTCCCGCAATATTATGAACCGCCGGTGCCCTTCTTCATTCTCCTTTTCATCCTTCTCTACCGCCGGCTCGATGCCGAGGCGCGGCACTGGATGGCGGCCGTGCTGGGAAGCGTGGGGGCGCTCGCGCTCATCAGCGTGACGCCGCGCCTTGCCGCGGCCGTGCCGGGCGTGGCGCAACCGGTTCGCTGGACGGGCACGGTCACACATGAACAGGGCCAACAGATCCGGGCAGTGCTGGACAGGGCTGGGGCACGGGGCAGGGTCGCAACCCTGTCGCCGATCGCGGTGCTGGAAGGCGGGTTGCCGATTTATCGCGAATTTGCCGCCGGACCTTTCCTCTACCGCGTCGCGCAATATCTGCCGGCTGCCGATCGCCCCTATTTCACCACGACGACTCCGCATGGCCTGTCCGCCTTTCTCGACGCCGATCCGCCAGCGGCGATCCTCGTCGGTGAGGAAGGGGAACTCGATGCCGCTTTTGCCAGCTATGCCCGGCTGCGTGGCTATCGGCTGCTGCCCATCGGCGGCGACGAAACCCGGTTGTTCGTGCGGCCGGACGCGGACGGTCTAGCCCTTTTGGAGAGGGGCGTTTCCCATAATGGTGCCCCCCTGTCCGAACGGACCGCCGACTAACCCACCTGCGCACGCGCGGCGGTGCCGCAACAGGATATCATGGCGGGGTGGGCCGATATGGGCCTGACGCCAAGGAAGGGGGAGCGACGATGCAAACCGTATTGTTGGCAGGAGGACTGGGATCTCGTCTGTCCGAGGAAACCGTCCGCATTCCAAAGCCGATGGTGGAGGTGAATGGTCGCCCGATCATGATGCACGTCATGGATATCTACAGCCATTTCGGACAAAAGGATTTTGTCTTGGCTTGTGGATACAAGTGCATGACGATGAAGGCGTTCTTCAACAATCTTCATCTGATGAACAATGATTTCACGGTCACGCTGGGCACCGGGCAGATGAACCTGCGTCCGTGCCGCAGCATGGACTGGAACGTCTCGGTCGTCGATACGGGCGAAACCACCATGACCGGTGGACGCATTCGCCGGTTGCGCGACTGGCTCGGCGACGAGCCGTTCATGGTGACCTATTCGGATGGCGTGGGGAATGTCGACATCGACGCCTTGCTCGCATTCCATCGTGCCCATGGCAAGATCGCGACGGTGACGGCGGTCCAGCCGCCAGCCCGTTTCGGCAATCTGGACCTGGAGGATGATCGCGTCGCCCGGTTCACCGAGAAGGTGACACGTTACGAAACCTGGATCAACGGCGGGTTCTTCGTCTTCGAGCCGGGCATTTTCGACTATCTGGGCGACGATACCGAGCCGCTCGAACAATCCCCGCTTGCCCGGCTCGCAGCCGATGGGGAATTGTTTGCCTACAAGCATCGCGGTTTCTGGCACCCGATGGACACCATCCGCGATCGCGATCAGCTCGAAAGGCTGAGCGCTGAGGGCACGCCTCCCTGGCTTCAGTTCGAAAATGCGCATGGCGCGGAACTGCGGCCGAAAATCTATGCCTGATCCTGCCGGCATTTCCGATCGGATCGCCACCGCCTTTGCCGGTCGGCGTGTCCTCGTCACCGGGCATAGCGGCTTCAAGGGCGGCTGGCTGTGCCTTTGGCTCGCGCATGTCGGGGCGATCGTCAGGGGCATTTCGCTACCACCGACGGGATCGCGCTCCTTCTATGCGGCGGCGGGCATCGCCGAGCGTATCGATAGCCGCTTCGCCGATATTAGGGATGAGGCCGCCCTGCGCGCCGCCGCCCGGGACTTCGATGCGGAGGTCATATTCCATCTGGCGGCACAGCCGCTTGTCCGCCGCTCCTACGCGGCACCCGCCGATACGTTCGCGACCAATGTCATCGGCACCGCCCATGTGCTGGATCAGGCGCGGACCATGCCTTCGCTCAAGGCGGTGATCGTCGTTACCAGCGACAAATGCTATGAAAATCACGACTGGTCCTGGCCCTATCGGGAAAATGACCGACTGGGCGGCACCGACCCTTACAGCGCGTCGAAGGCCTGCACCGAACTGGTCGCGCAATGCTATCGGCGCAGCTGGTTCTCCGATCCGGATGGGCCGATGCTGGCGACCGTGCGGGCCGGCAATGTGATCGGCGGCGGCGACTGGGCGGAGGACCGACTGATACCCGACATCATCCGTGCCGCCGCCGCGCAAAATCCGATGATCATTCGCAATCCCCTCAGCATCCGTCCCTGGCAGCATGTGCTGGAACCGCTCTCAGGCTATTTGCTGGTTGCGGAACAGATGCTGGCCCGCACCTCTGCCGCTGCCGAAGCCGCATGGAATTTCGGCCCGTCGGACAATGATGCGGTGACGGTAGAGCAACTGGCGCGTGCGCTGATCGCGAGCGCGCCGGAACTGGACCTGCCGATCCGCTTCTCCGCCGACAGCAACGCCCCGCATGAAGCACGTACGTTGCGGCTCGACAGCAGCATGGCGGCCAATGTGCTCGGCTGGCGCGCCTGCCTTTCAATGGCCAGCACCATCCGCCTGACCGCCGACTGGTACACGCACTATCTGCGGGGAGAGGCCGATATGGCCGCCTTCTCGTGCGCGCAACTGGCGGCCTATCTCGATCTGCGTACCGCCGCCCATTCGGAGGAGCTTCTGCAATGCACGTAAGTTACGGAAAGAGCGTCCATGGCGAGGCCGAAATTGCCGCCGTGGTGGACGTTTTGCGGTCCTCCACGCAGATGGGCGAGAAGGTGCGCGCGATGGAGGCACGCGTCTCGGCGCTGTTTGCCAAGCATCACGGGCTGATGGTCAATTCCGGCTCTTCGGCCAACTATCTTGCCATCGAACTGCTCGGCTTGCCGGTCGGGAGTGAGGTCATCACGCCGGCCCTGACGTTTGCCACCACCGTCGCGCCGATCGTCCGAGCCGGGCTGGTGCCGGTGTTCATTGATGCAGAGCCGGGAACCTATAATATCGATGTCGCGCACATCGAGGCGATGATCAGTCCCCAGACTCGGGCGATGATGATCCCTTCGCTGATCGGCAATCTGCCCGATTGGGATGTGCTGATGGACATCGCCAACCGGCATGAGCTGATGCTGGTGGAGGATAGCGCCGATACCCTGGGCGCTACATTGCGCGGCAAGAGCACCGGTACGCGATCGCATATCAGCACCACCAGCTTCTATGGCTCGCATGTCATCAATGCTGCGGGCAATGGCGGCATGATCTGCATCAACGATGACGAAATGGCACGCAGGGCGCGACTGCTGCGCTCCTGGGGGCGCACCTCGTCCTTGTTCGTCGACTCCGAAGCTGCGGAAAACCGCTTCGGTGTGCAGGTCGATGGCATCGAATATGATGCGAAATTCCTGTTCGAAGCGCTGGGATTCAATATCGAGCCTTCCGAAATGGGCGCGGCGTTCGGTCTCGTGCAGCTCGACAGGCTGCAGGAGAATATTGCCGCGCGCATCGCCAATTTTGCACGGCAATATGCGTTCTTCGCCCAATATGAAGACTGGTTCGAACTGCCCCGTCAGTTGGATGAGTCGGTCACCGGCTGGCTGTCCTTCCCGCTGACCGTCCGGGAAAATGCGCCCTTCACCCGGCGCGAGATGCAGATGTGGATGGAGGGCTGGGACATCCAGACCCGCCCTGTCTTCACCGGCAATATCCTGCGCCAGCCGGCCATGCGTGGCGTGGCCTGCCGTACGGAAGAGGGCGGCTATCCGGTTGCCGATGCCGTGATGCGCGGCGGCATATTGCTGGCCTGCCATCATGGGCTCGACGAGGCGCAGATCGACTATCTGCAACAGACCTTCGCTGCCTTTGCCGATCAGCAGGCGGGGCCGCGCGCGCGTTCCGCTGCGGTCGCTTGAGGAGCGCAGGCCCATGCGCGCCCTGCTGGTCGGCGGAGCAGGCTTTATAGGGTCGCATCTGGCACGACGCCTTTTCGCCGAGGGGTGGGAGGTGCATGTCCTGCTCCGCCCGGATAGCGATGGCTGGCGACTGGCGACGCTGCCCGACGTGACGCAGCACCGACTTGCCCTCTCGAACGGTCCGGCCTTGCAGGCCTGTATCAAGGATAGCGCGCCGACCCATATCTTCTGGCTGGTGGGCAATACCGCGTGGCGTCATGATGGTGCGGTGACGCAGGCCGGCGCATCGGTCGAGACGCTGGCGGGGTTCCTGGCGCTGCTCGAAGCTGTGGCACGGACCGGGCGACCACCGCAAATGGTCGTTCGGACGGGATCGATCGCGGAATATGGCGCGCAGGCGGTGCCGTTCCGCGAGGATCAGCGGGAGCGGCCGCTGACGGCCTATGCCGCATCGCTCACCGCCGCCACCTATTATGCCCAGGCACTGGCCCGCAACCTGCCATTCCCAATTGTGACCGCGCGACTGGCGCTGGTCTATGGGCCCGGCCAGGCCGCCGACTTCCTGGTTCCCGCCCTGATCGGGGCCTGCATCGCCGGCCGGCCGATCATCCTCAGCCGGCCGACGGACAGACGCGACCTGATCCATGTCGGGGACGCCGTTGATGCCCTGCTGTGCATCGCGGAAAGCAATGTGCGCGGCGGAACCATCCTCAATGTCGGTTCAGGCACGGATGTGGCCGTCGGTGACCTGGCGGATCGTGTGGTCGGCCTGACGGGGGCGAATCCGCAACTGGTCCGCCGCGAGACGATCGATGATCCGGTCACCTTGCGCCTCGCCGTGGAGGCGCTTGCCATGAACCTGGGCTGGCGGGCGCGCATCATGCTGGATGACGGGCTGGAGAGAACCATCTCCGCCGTCCGCGCCAGCAAGGCGGTGCAGGCATGAAGATGGAAGGGCCCTTGCGAACCCTGGTCTCGGTCGTGGTGCCGGCCTATAATGAAGAGGATAATGTCGAACGCTGTTATCGGGCGATCGTCGATGTATTCGTTGGGCTGCCCGATTATGATTATGAGATCATTTTCACCGACAATCATTCGACGGATCGCACGTTCGGGCTTCTTGCGCGGATAGCGGCCGTCGATCACAACGTCCGGGTCATCCGCTTTTCCCGCAATTGCGGTTATCAGCGATCGGTGCTGGTCGGTTACAAGAATGCAAGCGGCGAATGCGCGATCCAGCTCGATTGCGATCTTCAGGATCCCCCCGCGATGATCCCGCAGATGCTGGCGCGCTGGCGCGAGGGACATCAGGTCGTCTATGGCATCCGCCGCTCGCTGGGCGATGGCCCGGCGACCCAGTGGGCGCGGCGCCGTTTCTACCGGATCATCAATGCGGTCAGCGAGGATGATCTGCCCATCGATGCCGGCGAGTTCCGGCTGGTGGATCGCCGCATCCTGCAGGAACTGGCCGCCGTCGCCGACACCACGCCCTATGTGCGCGGGCTCATCAGCGCGATGGGCTTCTCGCAGGTCGGTATCGAATATGACCGCGGCATGCGTCAGGCCGGACAGAGCAAATTCTCGCTATGGCCGATGATCGGGCTGGCGGTGGATGGCCTGCTCAACCATTCGCTGTTGCCATTGCGCATTGCCTCTCTCGTCGCCCTGCTGGTGGGCAGCACCACTTTCCTCCTGACTTTCGTCTATCTGCTCTGGCGCCTGACCATCGGCGCGGGGTGGCCGGCCGGTTTCGCGACGACGACGGTGCTGCTTCTGATGTCGATCACGCTCAATGCGATGTTCCTGGGTATACTCGGCGAATATGTCGGCCGCATATTCCTGCAGGTAAAGCGCACCGCAGCGCCGCCGGTCGAGTTCGCCCTCAACCTGCGACCAAGATCGGCTCGGGAAGCGGCAGGTGGGATCGCGCCGTCATGAGCGCGCGATGGCAGGCCATGCGCTTCCTGGTCGCCGGCGGCGGCGCGACGCTGGCGGATGCCCTGCTCTATCTGGGATTGACGGGGCAGGGGCTGGATGCGCGGCTGTCCAATATCCTGTCCTATGGCGGTTCGGCGATCCTTGCCTTCCTGCTCCATCGCCATTGGACCTTCCGGGCGCGGGATGGCCTATTGCTGTCGCAGGGCGGGCGCTTCGTGTTGATGGTCCTGGCCGGGCTGGTGCTTTCCACGCTTCTGGTCTGGCTGTTCGCGACGCCGATCGGTGCCGTGCCGGCCAAGGGCCTGGCCATCTGCGCCACGCTCTGTCTCAATTTCCTGGTATCGCGCCTCTTCGTCTTCGCCGCGCCCGGCCGATCATGACGGCGGGAGCGATGCGATGGCGCGACGGGAAGAAGGGGCGGCAAGAGGGAAAGTCACGATGTGGATCATGACCGCTGCCGCTGCTGCCGCCGGCCTTGCCGTCACAACCGCACTGATGCTGCCAGGCCCCCAGGCGACCGGCCAGTCGGGGGCGCAATCCTCCTCCTTCAACAGCGACAATTGCGAAGAGACCGTGCCGCGCACGAGCGGACAGGCGGCATTTCCCACAGCGGAAGGCTTTGGTCGCTTTGCCAAGGGGGGGCGTGGCGGGATGGTCTATCTGGTGACCAGCCTGCAGGACAGGGGACCAGGAACGCTGCGCGAATGTGCCGAGGCGTCGGGGCCGCGGACCTGTGTCTTTCGTGTCAGCGGCACGATCGTCGTCGACGACTGGATCAAGGTGATGCAGCCCTATCTGACGATCGCCGGACAGACCTCTCCGGGGGGCATCGCCATCCGCATCCGCAATTCGCTCAATTCACCGATGCTGGTGCAGACGCATGATGTCGTCATCCGCCACATCCGCCTGCGTCCCGGCGCATCGGCCAAAGCGTCGGATAATGTCGACACGATCCAGATCAGCGGCGCGGCCCATGACGTGATCCTCGATCATCTGTCGACCTCCTGGCCGACGGACGAGGGCATCAACATCGTCGGATCGGGGGATGTACCCTTTCCCTGTGGCGAGACGCGCGACATCAGTGTACAATGGTCGATCCTGTCCGAAGGGCTGAATGACGCCAATCGCGGTCCGCACAGCCGGGGTAGCTATTTCGGCTATGGCGCCCGCAATGTCAGCTTCCATCACAATCTGATCGCCAGCAATGTGCGGCGCAACCCGCTGGTCAACCTGCGCGGCAATTTCGACATGATCAACAATGTGATCTATAATTCGCAACAATATAATGGCGAATTCTACACCCGCTTCGGGGCACTCGCGATCAACATGATCGGTAACGTTGCGGTCGTGGGGCCATCCTCGCAAAAGACCAATCAACTCTATCTGGCCGCCTATTTTCGCGATTATCCCGCGCCATTCGATATCTATGTCCGGGATAATGTCGATATTCACCGCCCTGCCAACAGTGGCGATCAGCGGCTCGTCATGCCTTCGCGCGACTGGCAATATATCCGGGCTGCACCAGTCTTTCCGGTGTCGCTGTCGCCTGCGGCCATCACCGGGCCGGGGCAGGCCTATCGCGACATCCTGGCTTTTGCCGGCGCGACCAGGCCGGTTCGCGACACCGCCGATAAAAGGCTCCTGAACGACATGGCGATCTGCAAGGGGCAAATTCTCAACGCGCCGTCCCAGGTCGGTGGCTGGCCGGTCCTGCCGGGTGGCGCCGCGCCGCTGGATCAGGACAAGGATGGCATGGCCGACACGTGGGAGAGCGCGCATGGCCTGTCGCCGACGGACGGGCGCGATGGCGCACAGATCGCCTCCGACGGCTATTCCAACCTCGAACATTATCTCTCCTCTCTGGCAGGCGACGATATCGTGCAGCGCGCGCCTTCGGCCATGCTGCCCGATCCGACCTGTGGCTTTGCGATCAAGGATGTCGGCCCCTTGCCCGAAATCAGCATCAAGGCGCAGCCGAGCCAATTGGCGGCGGCGGGGACGACGACGCTCAGCTGGACCGGCCAGAACATCAAGAGCTGCAAGCTGCTGGGGCTGGGCGTTCCGGCTAACGGATCGCGGCATGTGACGGCGGCCCGGACCACCACCTACCAGATTGCCTGTATCGGCCCCCAGGGGGGCGATGCGATCGATACGGTGGTGGTGCGGGTCGGTCCTTAAGTAAATCTCCTAAAGGGGTAGGGTGAGCCTATCCCGATGGCATGATTCCACCCGGAATTTTCATGTCGTCGGCTTCTGCGCTGCGTTAGCCTTTCGCGATGGCGGGCGGACTGGGAAGCGCGCCTGTCCAACCGCAATCGGTGAGAGGAGTGCCACGGGCCATGGCGACGGGAGCCTATTTGCTGGGATCCAGCGAGTTCCGCATCAATTCGGTTCTGAGCGGCATACAGACCGATGCTTCGGTTGCGGCGCTGTCCTCCGGCGGGTTTATCGTCACCTGGACCGACGCCAGCAGCGACGGCAGCGGGATCGGCATCCGGGCCCAGCGCTATGATGCGAATGGCGTGGCGGTCGGCAGCGAATTCCAGGTCAACAGTTCCACGCTCAATGCGCAGGATTCCTCCGCCGTCACGGCGCTGGCTTCGGGTGGCTTCATCGTCACCTGGACCGACAATAGCGGTCAGGGCGGCGATGCCGACAAGACCAGCGTCAAGGCGCAGATGTACGCCGCCGATGGCAGCAGGGTCGGCGGCGAATTCCTGGTCAACAGCACCACCCAGATGGGACAGTCCAATTCGGTGGTGACAAGCCTGGCCTCGGGCGGCTTCGTCATCAGCTGGGTCGACGCCAGCGCCACTGCGCCGGACAATAAGGGCACCGGCGTCCGCGCCCAGATATATAATGCCAGCGGCGCGAAGGTCGGCGGCGAATTCCTCATCAACAACACCATCACCAACAGCCAGCTCTCGCCGGCGATCACCGGTCTGGCCTCGGGCGGCTTCGTGGCGACCTGGGTCGATTACAGCGCGCTGGGCGGCGACAGTTCGGCGACCAGTATCAAGGCTCAGCTCTTCACCGCTAGCGGTGCCAAGGTCGGCGGCGAAGTCCTGGTCAACAGCGCGACGGCAGCGACCCAGGACCAGCCGGTCATCACGTCCCTTTCGAACGGCGGCTTCGTCATCGTCTGGCGCGACCTCAGCCTTCAGGGAGACAGTAGCGCGTCGGGCATCAAGGCGCAGATCTATGACGCCGCCGGCAATCGCGTCGGCACCGAAATGCTGGTCAACAGCACCACGCTCAATTCGCAGGATCAGCCCACGGTGACGGCCACGGTCGATGGCGGATTTGCGGTCAGCTGGCGCGACAACAGCATCCTCTCATCGGATGCAAGCGGCTTTGGCATCAAGACGCAGATATTCGATGCCTCCGGCGATCGGCTGGGCGGCGAGTTCCAGGTCAACGGCATCACCACCGGCAATCAGGAAATGCCGACGATCGTCGCTCTGCAATCCGGCGCGCTGCTTGTGACATGGACCGATTATAGCGGCCAGAGCGGCGACAGCGATGGATCGATCAAGGCTCGGATATTGACCCCGACCACCGCCGCGATCAGCGATCTGACCCTGTCGAACACGACCCTGTCGGAAACGGCGGTCGAAAATACCAGCATCGGCAGTCTCACCGCCAATGGCGCATCCAACGCAGTCTATAACTACCAGATACTCGATGATTCCACCGGCGGCGCCTTTGCGGTCTACAAGGACAAGCTGGTGGTGCAGGACAGCCTGCTGCTGGATTATGAGACGTCCACTCAGGCGACCCTCACCATCCGCGCCACCGATACGTTCGGCAACAGCTTCGACAAGGTGGTGACGCTCAACCTGACCGATGCGGTCAATGAACAACGCTATACCGGCGGCACCGAACAGCTTGCCAACAGCATGACCACCGGCAGCCAGCAACAGGCGTCGGTCGTCGGTCTTGCCGATGGCCGCTACGTGATGGTGTGGAGCGATGGCAGCGCGCAGGGAACGGATACCAGCGGCAGCGGTATCAAGGCGCAGATCGTCGACGCCAATGGGGTCAAGGTCGGATCGGAATTTCTGGTCAATGTCGCGACCCTGAACGGCCAGGACGGCGCCGTGGTCGGCGCGCTCGCGTCAGGCGGCTTCGTCGTCAGCTGGGTCGATGCCAGCCTGACAGGCGGCGATGCCTCGGTGTCCAGCATCAAGGCACGCGTCTATGATGCCAGCGGCAATGCGACCGGCACCGAATTTCTCGTCAACACGGCCACCGCCAACGCCCAGCGCACACCCGCCATCACCGCGCTTTCCTCGGGCGGCTTCGTCATCACCTGGGCCGATTCCAGCCTGCAGGGTGGAGACGCCAGTTCGACATCGGTCAAGGTCCAGGTCTATGATGCCGCTGGCAACCGGCTGGGCACGGAATTGCTGGTCAACACCAACACCGCCAACGCGCAGGATACGCCGGTGGTGGCTGCACTGTCCAACGGCGGATTCGTTGTCAGTTGGCATGATTCCAGTCTTTTGGGCGGCGACAACAACAAGGACGCGGTCAAGGCCCAGATCTTCTCGGCCAGTGGCAGCAAGGTCGGCAGCGAATTTCTCGTCAATACGACGACCGCCGGCAATCAGCAGCAGCAGGCGATCATCGGCCTTGCCAATGGCGGTTTCGCCATTGTCTGGGCCGATAATAGCGGCGTTGGCGGCGACAATGACTATTATGGCCTGAAACTGCAGATATTCGACGCCAGCGGTGCCAAGGTCGGCGGCGAGAAACTGGTCAACACGACCATAGCCGGCGGCCAATTGGCGCCCAGCATCAGCGTCATGGCTGGCGGGAATATCATGGTCAGCTGGTCCGACTATAGCGGCGCGGCCACAGAAAATGGCACCGCAGGGATCAAGGGACAGATTTTCGACATCAACGGCGCCCGCATTGGTGGCGAATTTCTCGTCAATACTGAATCCCTCGGTGCTCAGGCCGATCCGGCGGTCGCCGGTGGCACCGATGGCGGCTTCGCGCTGGTATGGACCGATTATAGCGGCCAGGGCGGCGACAATCTGGGAACATCGGTCAAATATAAGCTGTTCGAACCGCTCGGCCCGCAAGGTGGCCCACCCGCGCTGATCGCCACGGCGGACAGCGTGGCCGGCGTGGAGGATCAGAGCATCACAATCCTCGCCTCGACCCTGCTCGCCAATGATGTCGATGCGGAGGGGTTGCCCATCTCGCTGGTCGGTGCATCGGCGATTTCCGGCGGCACGATCTGCCTCGATACCGATGGCAATATCGTTTTCACCCCTTATGCCAATTTCAGCGGCACGGCACTCTTTTCCTACGAGGTCGTCAACACCGTCGGGGTCGATGCGACCGGGCGGGTGAGCGTGGTCGTGGCCGGCGTCAATGACGCCCCCACCGCGAATGCCGACATTGTCAGCGTATCGGAGGACGGCTCCACCTTCTCGTCGGCCACCTTGCTGGCCAATGATGTCGATCCCGATCCGGGCGATGTGTTGATGCTGCAAGCCCTGCCGGCGACCACAACCAACGGTGTCGCGCTGACCCTGTCGAACGGGACGATCAGCTATGCGTCCGGTTCGGCCTATCAGTCACTGGCCGTCGGGCAGAGCGTCACTGATTCCTTCACCTATACGGTCAAGGACAATGCCGGCATGCAATCCAGCACCACCGTGACGCTGACGGTGATGGGCGCCAATGATGCGCCGACGACGCTGGCGCTGACCGGGAACATGGTGAATGAAAATGCGGCCAACGGCACGACCATAGGCACATTGAGCGCAAGCGACATCGATAGCGGCGATGTGCTGACTTTCAGCCTGACCAACACGGCGGGCGGACGCTTTTCGGTGGATGGGGCAACGGGGCTGATATCGGTCGCCAATGGCAGCTTGCTCGATTATGAAACGGCGACCTCCTACCAGGTGGTCGGCCGCGTGACCGACAGCCAGGGGGCCTATGTGGAATCGAATTTCACCATCGGCCTCAACAACATGCCAGAGCCGAAATATTTTATCGGCGACAATGGCGTGAATATCTTCACCGCTGCCACCAACGATCTGTGGACGATCAACGGGCTGGGCGGGGCCGATGTGCTGACCGGCAATGCCAGCAGCGACATCCTCTACGGCGGTTCGGGGAATGACACGCTCGACGGCGCTGGTGGCGCCGATATGCTCTATGGCGGCATCGGCAACGACATTTTCTATGTCGATAATCTGGGCGACCGGATCGTCGAATATTATGGCGAAGGCACCGACATTGCTTATGCCAGCGTCGATTTTACGATGGAAGACAATCTCGAAAAGCTGACGCAGACCGGCTCGGCCAGTATCGCGGTGGTCGGCAATGATTTCGCCAATACCCTGACCGGCAATGGCGGCAACAACCTGATGCGCGGCAGCCTGGGTGGCGATCTCATCGTTGGCATGGGCGGCGATGACGGCATCTATGGCGAAGAAGGCAACGACTTCCTGCAGGGCAATGACGGCAATGATCTGCTGGTCGGCGGCGCTGGCCTTGATGAGCTGACCGGCGGGGCAGGGTCGGACAGCTTCCTGTTCGATTCGCTGACCGTATCGGCCGATCGCGACACGGTGAAGGACTTTACGCCGGGCGAGGACATGCTCGTTTTCGCGCGCGGCATCTTCACCGCCTTTGCCTCGATGCCGAGCGGAAGCCTGCCGTCATCGGCCTTCTATGCCGGAACCGCGGCAACCGCACCGGACCAGTATCTCGTCTATAACAAATCGACCGGCGCGCTATATTACGACCCCGACGGCTCCGGCTCCCAGGCAATGGTCCAGGTCGCCTTCCTCAGCACAAAGCCGACGCTGACGTTCCAGAATTTCGGATTGGCGTAGCACTCGTCTGACAGGGAGGAGGAAATGCAGCGCCGCTTGTTGCGGCATTGCCGGCGCAGCACCAGGTCCGGAAAACGTGCGGGCGCACGGCGTCAATGCTGCATCGGTCGGCGGCAAGGTGAGCACATGCGGAGCCGGCCGGCTTATTGAAATCAGGCGTGTCTACGGTGAGAACGGTACCGTAGATCATGCAATCGCCACACGTCCGGTCAGGCAGGACGGGCCCCAGCAGAGTGGTTTCCAGATCTTTTTCCGTGTGCATCCCGCAGGGGCGGGGGCGGCCTTGCCGGGAATGCGAGAGGAGTCGACGGATCAGGCCGCTGTGCGATGCGCTCGTGATAGGTGGATGGGGCGATCTACAGGATGCTGCAGATTGGCTCGACCCCATAGGCATCGCGGTAATCGTCGATGAACGCGATCATCGCTTGAACGGGCGGTCGAGCTCCGCCTGGGCAAAATATGCCGATGCCTGGCGCAGGATCTCATTGGCCTGTCGCAGCTCGCGGACCTCGCGCTCCAGTGCCTTCATCTTGTCGGCTACCTCGGTCGGGACGCCCGCGCGCTTGCCGCTGTCGACCTCAGCCTTCTTCACCCACTCATGCAGCGTCTGCGGAACGCAGCCGATCTTCTCCGCAATCGAAACCACCGCTGCCCAGCGAGAGGGGTAATCACGTTCATGATCGATCACCATACGCACCGCGCGCTCGCGGACTTCCGGCGCAAACTTGTTCGTTGTCTTGCTCATACAGGCTCCACCTTCTCAGGAGTTGGAGCCTCCGGCAAACCCGGCGCGGTTCATTATAGGGGGATAGCCCGTTGCTACGCGAACGGCAGCTTCATGCGAGCTGGCCATTTGACCTTACCCTCCTGCGCGAGTTCCTCTGTCACAGTGGTGCAAATAGCTTGATGCTTGATGCGCCTAGGATGTGGCTGGAGAGCGAAAAATCCGGGTTGTCGATTGTGCCAACACGCTGTAGCAACAGGGTGTGCAGCCGTTGGCTGTACGCCAGCGTTTTCAAGGCCTTGTAGGGCGTGAGAATTTGACTGGGGCTCCTGCCGCCCCAGCCATAATTTCGGTATCCGACGCCGCGTCGCTTTCCTTGCTTCCGGTTTCCGTTTCGGCATCCTCCGTCGGTATGCCTTGGGCGTCGAGCCGGCAGCGGGACTGCCGATACACATTCCATGTCTTGGCGAAGCCCGATGTTTCGACTAGGGCATCATCGATGCGCCGGTTCATGCTGGTGCATTGCATAACTGACGCCGGTGTTCCGCAAGGAACTTAATCGGGAATGCGGTGCGGGGGCCTGGCCCCTTATTCCGTGGCTGTCCCTGCAACTGTAAGCGGATAGCGCGATGCACAAGCCCATGAGGGCAGCCACTGGACAGAGCGTCCGGGAAGGCGTGCATCCCGCAACGACCCGCGAGCCAGGAGACCTGCCGGCGTTTCGGTCGCTCTTGTCCTGACCCAGGGGTTGGTCATGGGACGGTCTCTCTTCCGTCTGGGCGGCGAAGCGTGTGGCTGGGGCTGCACGGCCGCGTGGTGTCGGGCGCCTGTCGCGCCTGCCTGCCGCCTCGCGCCGACCGGCGATGCCGGCAAGCCCCGCCTGGTTGCGTCCCGGCGCGCGGAGGATTTGCCTGTGAGCCAGACCGGCGCGGGCAGTGATAGGGCGACCGCGAACCATGCTGTGGCCCACGGGCCGGCCGTTCGGGGCTGGTGTCCCGATGCCTGGCGCCCGATGGCGGCGGGCGACGGGCTGATCGTGCGCGTGAAGCCGCGCCTTGGCCGTCTTTCGGCCGATGATCTGGCGGCGCTGGGCGAAGCGGCGATCGCCCATGGCAACGGCCTGATCGACATGACCCGGCGCGCGAACCTCCAGATCCGCGGCGTGCGCGACGAAAGCTGGCGCCCCTTGCTCGACCGGCTGCTCGACCTTGGCCTGGTGGACCGCGATGCCCGACGCGAGGGCGCGCGCATGATGATGGTCGCGCCGGACTGGCGCGAAGGCGACGACAGCCATCGCATCGCCAGTCAGTTGCTCGATCGCCTGGACGAACTACCGGACTTGCCGGGCAAGATGGGCTTCGTGATCGATGCCGGCGCCGCGCCGCTCCTGCCCAGCGAAGCGGGGGATTTTCGCATCGAACGGGCGCGCGATGGCGGCCTGATCTTGCGTGCGGAGGGGCGGGCACAAGGCGTGCCGGTGGACAGCGGCGGCGAAGTGGATGCGCTGCTCGCGCTCGCCCGATGGTTCGTGGAGAGCGACGGCGCGCGCGTGGGGCGCATGGCCCGGCATGATGCGCCCCTGCCGGATTGGGCAACGGGCACGGCAGAGGCGGCGTCGCCGCGTGCTCGGCTGATGCCCGGCGCATGGGATGGCGGCATGGCCTATGGTCTTCCCTTTGGCCGGATCGACGCGCGGCATCTTCTCGACGCGCCGGCCATGCGGCTGACCCCGTGGCGCATGCTGCTGGCCGAAGGACAGCTGCCCGGCCTGTCCGCCGACGCTGCCGACCCGTTGATCCATGTGGAGGCCTGCCCCGGCGCGCCTGCCTGCCCGCAGGCGAGCGTGGAGAGCCGCGACCTCGCCTGCCAACTGGCGCCCCATGTGACGGGCCGTCTTCATGTCTCCGGCTGCGCCAAGGGCTGTGCCTGTTCGATGCCGGCCGACATCGTGCTGACGGGGCGGGACGGGCGCTACGACCTTGCCTTCCATGCCCGCGCAGGGTCGGCGCCCGTCCGTCCTGACCTCACCGCCACCGACCTTCTTGCCCATTTCGGAGCCTGTTGATGCCCCATGATTATGAGAGGGACGGCGCGGCGATCTATCGCCAGTCCTTCGCCACCATCCGCGCCGAAGCCGACCTCGGGCGCTTTGCTGCCGAGGAGGAGCCGGTCGCCGTGCGCATGATCCATGCTGCGGGCATGGTGGACCTTGCGGCCCATATCCGCTTTTCACCGGGCTTTGCAGCGGTAGCGCGGCAGGCCCTGGCCGCAGGGGCGCCGGTGCTGTGCGATGCGCGCATGGTGTCGGAAGGGGTCACGCGCGCGCGCCTGCCCGCCGACAATGCCGTGCTCTGCACCTTGCACGAGATCGCCGTGCCGGACATGGCGCGGGCGATGGGCAATACCCGGTCCGCCGCCGCGCTGGAACTGTGGCGGCCGCATCTTGACGGGGCACTGGTTGCCATCGGCAATGCGCCCACGGCGCTGTTCCACCTGCTCGACATGCTGGAAGATCCGGCCTGTCCGCGCCCGGCGGCGATCATCGGTTGTCCGGTCGGCTTCGTCGGCGCGGCGGAATCCAAGGCCGCTTTATGGGCGGCGCAGCCGGTCCCCTGCTGCGTCGTCGACGGGCGGTTGGGTGGCAGCGCGATCACGGTCGCGGCGATCAATGCGCTGGCGAGCCGCGCGGAATGAGCGGCACCGTCTATGGCGTGGGCCTTGGCCCCGGCGCGCAGGACTTGCTGAGCGTGCGCGCCGACCGGCTGGTGCGGGGGGGACGGCATGTCGCCTATTTCCGCAAGGCCGGCCGACCGGGCCAGGCGCGCCGCATCGCGCAGGGCATGCTGCGGGACGATGCGATCGAACTGGCGATGGAATATCCGGTGACGACCGAAATTCCGGTCACCGACTCGCGCTACAATGACTGTCTTGCCGCCTTCTATGCCGACTGCACCGACCGGCTGCTGGCGATTGCGGAGGCGGGCGAGGATGTGGTCGTCTTGTGCGAGGGCGACCCCTTTTTCTACGGCTCCTTCATGCATCTGCACAGTCGGTTGTCGGGGCTGGTCCCGGTCGAGGTGGTCCCCGGAATCATGGGCATGTCGGGCGCCTGGAATGCGACCGGCCTGCCGATCACCTGGGGTGACGATGTGCTGACCGTCGCGATGGCGACCCTGCCGGAAGAGGAGCTGGTCCGCCGCATCCGCGATACCGACGCGCTGGTAGTGATGAAGATCGGCCGACACCTCGCCAAGCTGCGCCGTGCCGTGGCGGCGGCCGGGCGCAGCGATGAAGCATGGCTGGTCGAACATGCCGCCATGCCGGAACAGCGCGTGACCCGGCTGGCCGATGTCGACAGAGTGACGCCCTATTTCTCGATCCTGCTGATCCACGGCCAGGGGCGCCGGCCATGAGTCTTGCGGAGGGAGAGGGCGGCTGGATCGCGATCGCGGGGCTCGGGCCGGGGGACGAAGCGCTGGTGACGCCGGAGGTCGACGCCGCGCTGGCTGCCGCGACCGACGTGGTGGGCTATATCCCCTATGTCGCGCGGGTCGCGCCGCGTGCGGGGCTGGCGTTGCATCCTTCGGACAATCGGGTGGAACTGGACCGGGCGGCCCATGCGCTGGAGCTGGCGGCGCAGGGGCGTCGGGTCGTCGTCGTCTCCTCGGGCGATCCGGGCGTCTTTGCCATGGCGTCCGCCCTGTTCGAGGCGCTGGAGGCCGGCCCCGCTCCCTGGCGCGACATCGACATTCGCGTGCTGCCCGGCATCACCGCGATGCTGGCCGCCGCGGCGCGTGCGGGCGCGCCGCTCGGCCATGATTTCTGTGCGATCAACCTGTCGGACAATCTCAAGCCCTGGTCCCTGATCGAAAAGCGGCTGAGGCTGGCGGCGGAGGCGGATTTCGCCATGGCCTTCTACAATCCTCGCTCGGCGTCCCGGCCGGAAAGGTTCGTGCGCACGCTGGCGCTGTTGCGGGAACTTTGTGGCGATGCACGCCCGATCCTCTTCGCCCGCGCCGTGACCACCGCGCAGGAGACACTGCATATCGTGCCGCTGGGGCAGGCGCGGGCGGACATGGCGGACATGCGCACCATGGTGATCGTCGGGTCGAGCCGGACCCGCATCATCGAGCGGCCGCGCGGGCCGATCCTCTACACGCCGCGCGGCATCCCCGACGAGGCGGCGGGATGAGCGATCCAGTCGAGCACATCCTCGGGCCGGTGGAACTCCCACCGATCGGGCAGCGCGGGCCGGTCGATCATCAGCACGCGCAGGCCCAGCGCGCGCGCGGCGTCCAGCTTGGCGGCTGCGCCCGTGCCACCGGCATTTTTGGCGACGATCAGGTCGATGCGATGATCGCGCAGCAGGCTTGTGTCGTCCGCCACCGTGAACGGGCCGCGATCCACGATCAGGGCATGATCGGGCAGGGGGGGCACCGCGTCCGGCGCATCCACGAAGCGCAGCAGATAATGATGCTGGGGCTGGGCGGCGAAGTCCTCCACATGCATGCGCCCCAGGGCCAGCATGATCCGCTGAGGCGGGCCGTCGAGCGCGGCCACAGCCGCTGCCATGTCCGGCACCGTGGTCCAGCGATCGCCGGCGACCGGCGTCCAGGGCGCACGGGTCAGTGCGGCATGGGCGATCCCCGCCCCATGCGCAGCCGCCACCGCATGGGCGCTCATCGTCGCGGCAAAGGGATGGGTGGCGTCGACCAGATGGGTGATGCCTTCCGCGCGCAGATGCGCGACCAGTCCCGCCACCCCGCCAAAACCGCCGATCCGCACGGGCAGGGGTTGTGCCCGCGGGCTGGCCGTGCGTCCGGCATAGCTGAAGGTCGCGCGCATGCCGCGCGCTGCCAGCAAGGCCGCCAGCGCGCTTGCCTCCGTCGTGCCGCCCAGCAGCAGGATATTGGGCATGGATGACATCAATTCTCCCCCCTGGTTGACGATCGTCGGCATCGGCGAGGACGGGATGGACGGCCTATCTGCGGCAAGCCACGCGGCACTGGCGGCGGCGGACCTGGTCATGGGGCCGGCCCGGCACCTCGCGCTGCTGGGTGGGATTAGCGCGCCGATGGTCGAATGGCCAGTGCCCTTCGCGGACGGGATCGCGCGGCTGCTGGCGCATCGTGGGCGGCCGGTGGTGATGCTGGCGTCGGGCGACCCCTTCTGGTTCGGCTCGGGCAGCAGCATCGCGCGCCATCTGGCCGTCCATGAATGGTGCGCGCATCCCGCGCCCTCCACCTTCGGGCTGGCGGCGGCGCGGCTGGGCTGGGCGATACAGGATGTCGCGTGCCTCGGCCTGCATGCCGCGCCGCTGGATCGGTTGCGTCCGCACCTCGCGCCGGGCGCGCGGGCGCTGGTGCTGCTGCGCGACGGGGCGGCGGTGGCGGGGCTTGGCGCCTGGTTGTCGGCCAGGGGATTTGGCGCGTCGCGCCTGCATGGGCTGGAAAGCCTCGGCGGCCCGCGCGAACGGATCCGGTCGATCGAGGCGGGGGCGACGATACCGGCCGACATCGTTCATCCCGTGGCGGTCGGGCTGGAGGTCGCCGGTGACGGCCCCGTCCTGACCGTCGCCAGCGGTCGTCCCGACGCGCTGTTCGACCATGACGGACAGATCACCAAGGCGCCGGTGCGCGCCCTGACCCTGTCGGCGCTGGCGCCCCGGCCGGGGGAATATCTGTGGGACATCGGCGCCGGGTCGGGGTCGATCGCGATCGAATGGCTGCTGGCCCATCCGACCAATCGCGCCTGCGCGGTGGAGGCCGATCCGGCCCGTGCGGATCGCGCCCGCGCCAATGCCCGTGCGCTGGGCGTGGATCGGCTGGAGCTGATGATCGGTCGCGCGCCGGACATGTTGCCCGATGGCCCGATGCCGCAGGCGGTCTTCATCGGTGGCGGTCTGTCGCAGGCGCTGCTGGAACGGCTGGAGGCGCTGCTGCCACCCGGCACAAGGCTGGTGGCCAATGCCGTGACATTGGAGTCGGAGGCGCTTCTGGCGCTCTGGCACGGGCGGCGGGGCGGCAGCCTGCTGCGCATCGAACTGGCCGACGCCGCGCCGCTCGGCAATCGCCATGGCTGGCGGTCGCGCTATCCGGTGGTGCAGTGGAGCGTCACGCTATGATCGTCGCGGGCTTCGGTTTCCGTGCCGGCGCGACCACCGAGTCCCTGCGGGCGGCGCTGGTGTCGGCCGGCGGCGGGCGGGATGTCACCCATCTCGCCACGCTGGCGGACAAGGCGCCGGCACTGGCGGAACTCGCCGCGCAACTGGCCCTGCCGCTCATCCCGATTGCGGCGGATCGCCTAGCCTCCCTGCCCACCATCACCCGGTCGCCGGTCTCGCTGGCCGCGCGCGGCACCGGCAGCGTCGCCGAGGCCTGTGCCCTGGCCGGCGCGGGGCAAGGCGCCCGCCTGCGCGCCGCCCGCAGCCTTTCCCCCGATCGCATGGCGACCTGCGCCATCGCTCAAGGAGCATCATCATGACCGTCCATTTCATCGGCGCCGGCCCTGGCGCGCCCGACCTTCTGACCCTGCGCGGCCGCGATCTGATCGCGGCCAGCCCGATATGCCTCTATGCCGGGTCGCTGGTCCCGGCGGAGGTGCTGGGTCATTGCCCGCCCGGCGCGCGCATCGTCAATACCGCGCCCATGGACCTGGACGCCATCATGGCGGAGATCGCCGCCGCCCACGCCGCCGGGCAGGATGTGGCGCGGCTCCATTCCGGCGACCTGTCGGTCTGGTCGGCCATGGGCGAGCAGATCCGCCGCCTCCGGGCGCTGGACATCCCCTTCACCGTGACCCCCGGCGTGCCCGCCTTCGCTGCGGCGGCCGCGGCGCTGGAGGTGGAGCTGACGCTGCCTGAACTGGCCCAGTCGCTCGTCCTGACGCGCACGCCGGGGCGGGCCAGCACCATGCCCACGGCCGAGAGCCTGACCAATTTCGCGGTGACGGGCGCGACCCTGGCCATCCATCTGTCGATCCACAATCTGGCGCAGGTGGTGGCCGATCTCATGCCGGCCTATGGGCAATCCTGCCCGGTCGCGGTCGTGTGGCGGGCAAGCTGGCCCGACCAGCGGATCGTGCGGGCGACCCTCTCGTCGATCGAGGCGGCGGTCGCGGGCAGCATGGAGCGCACCGCCATCATCCTGGTCGGCCCGGCGCTGGACGCCGCGGATTTTGCCGAAAGCAGCCTCTACGCGCAGGGCTATGACCGGCGTTTCCGGCCCCGGCATGCCGGATCGCGCTACGCCGGGTCGTCCGAGTGACGGTGCCGGGCCTGCTCGTTTCGGCGCCCGCATCGGGCACCGGCAAGACGACCGTCACGCTCGGCCTGCTCCGCGCGCTGCGCGACGCGGGCGTGACGGTGCAGCCGTTCAAATGCGGGCCGGACTATATCGATCCGGCCTTCCATCGCGTTGCCTGTGGCCGGCCGTCCTTCAACCTGGATAGCTGGGCGATGGACGGCGCGCTGCTGGACCGGGTGGCGGCTGAGGCCGGCGATGCCGACATGATCGTGGCCGAAGGGGCGATGGGACTGTTCGACGGGGTGGCGGGTCGGGGCGCCACTGGCCATGGCACCGCCGCCGACGTGGCGCGCCGCATGGGCTGGCCGGTGCTGCTGGTGCTCGACATATCCGGACAGGCGCAATCCTGTGCGGCGACGGCGCTCGGCTTTGCCCGTTTCGATCCCGATGTGACGATTGCGGGTGTCATCCTCAATCGCGTAGCGAGCCCGCGCCATGAGCGACTGGCGCGCGCGGGACTGGCGGCGGCGGGCATTGCGGTGTTCGGCGCCTTGCCCCGGCACGCGGACCTCAGCCTGCCCGAGCGGCATCTGGGGCTGGTGCAGGCCGGCGAGCAGCAGGGGCTTGATCAGGCGCTGGAGCGCCATGGCGCACTCATGCGGGAGCGGGTCGATCTCGCCGCGGTTCGGGACGCCGCACGGGCGCACGGCGTCAGGGCCGGCGGGCGCCTGCCCGATCCCCCGGCGCAACGGATCGCCGTGGCGCAGGACGTGGCTTTCTCCTTCCTCTACCCGCATCTCCTCGAAGGCTGGCGACAGGCCGGGGCGCAGATCATGCCCTTCTCCCCGCTGGCCGATGAGGCGCCAGCCGACGATGCCGATCTGATCTGGCTGCCCGGCGGCTATCCCGAACTGCACGCCGGGACCATCGCCGGCGCGCAGCACTTCCTGACGGGCCTGCGCCGCCATGCCGAGGATCGGCCGGTCCATGGCGAATGCGGCGGCTATATGGTTCTGGGGGATGCGCTGATCGACCGGGACGGCACCGCCCATCGCATGGCCGGGCTGCTCGGCCTTGTCACCAGCCATGCGGATCGCCGGCTGCATCTGGGCTATCGGCGGGCGGAGCTGCTGGCGCCTGTCGCGGGGCTGCGCGCCGGCACCATGCTGCGCGGCCATGAGTTCCATTATTCGACCATCGTGGGCCAAGATGACGCGTCCCTGATGCGGGTGACCGATGCCGATGGTGCTGCGGTCGCGGAGACCGGCACGCGGCGCGGCTGGGCCAGCGGTTCCTTCTTCCACATGATCGCGAGCGCATGATGATCGACCTGCACCTGATCGGCATCGGCACCGGCAACCCCGATCATCTGACGGCCCAGGCGGTGCGGGCAATGAACGGCGCCGACCTCATCCTGCTGCCGCGCAAGGGCAGTGCCAAGTCCGACCTTGTCGACCTGCGCCGCACCATCTGCGCGGCCGTGCTGACGCGGGCGGTGTGCGTGGTGGAGTTCGACCTGCCCGTGCGCGATGCGCGCGGCGACTATATGGGCGGCGTCCAGGACTGGCACGATGCCATCACGCAGGCCTGGGCCGGGCAGATCGCGCGCCACCTGCCCGATGGCGGCCGCCTTGCCCTGCTGGTCTGGGGCGACCCCTCCCTCTATGACAGCAGCCTGCGGATCGCCGACCGGCTGGCGGAGAGGGGGCTGGCGATCCGGGTAAGCGTCGTGCCGGGCATCACCAGCCTGCAGGCGCTGACCGCCGCCCACGCCATCCCGCTCAACCGGCTCGGCGCGCCGGTGGTCATCACCACCGGGCGCCGGCTGCGCGACGATGGTTGGCCGGCTGACGGCGACAGCGTCGCCGTGATGCTGGATCAGGGCTGTGCCTTCGACGCGCTCGATCCCGCCGGCATCCATATCTGGTGGGGGGCCTATCTCGGCATGGAGCATCAACTCCTGATCGAAGGGCCGCTGGCGGTCGTGCGGGACAGGATCGCGGGGCTCCGCGCGCAGGAACGGGCCCGGCATGGCTGGATCATGGACATCTATCTGATGCGCAGGGGGGCATGATCCTGGCGGCGGCTCGATGCGCGAAAGCGGGCCGGTGCGGTAAATTCCGCGCTCCCCGCTTGTCGAAAGGGGCTGGTTTCCAGCGCCATCCGGCAATAATTTGACCTGGAGTTGCCGGGAGAGGATTGCCTTGCCAGAGTTGAGCGCCGCCAGGAAGCGGGTGCGCCATGCAGAGCCGCCGATGGTGCGGCTCGTCCGTGCCGCCGAAACATTGTTCGCGGCGCGCGGCATCGATGCCGTGTCGATGCGCGAGATTGCCACGGCCGCCCGCTGTGGCGACACCAATGCCGTCACCTATTATTTCGGGTCGAAGGATGGGCTGCTCGCCGCCGTCTTCGGCGCCCGTGTGGAGCAGATGGATCCGGTGCGCGGACGGATGCTGGCGCAGGCGCAAGCGAGTGGCCATCTGCGCGATCCGATGGCATTGCTGGGCATATTGCTGTTGCCGCAGCTCGACCTGAAGGATGAGGCCGGATCCCATCCCTATGCCCATTTCCTGCTGCATTTCGCGACCCAATATTGGTCGCTGACCTCCAGCCTGTTCGCGGCGGTCGAAGACAGGGCGCAGAACCTGTTCCGGGTTATCGGTCATCTGCGCGCGCTGATGGAGGGGGTGCATCCCGACGTCGCGCGCAACCGCATCCTGCTGTGCAACATGATGCTGCAGAGCCTGCTGGTCCGCTGGGACCATATGCCGCCCGAGGATCGCACCGTGCCGCTGGAGGCGCATGTCCGCGACGTGATGATGAGCGCGCGCGCCAGCCTGCTGGCCCCGCCGGGGGAACCGGACCTGCCGGTGTCGGTGGAGGCCTGGCTGGCGCGCTATTGCTAGAGCATTTTGAAGTCAGCTGGCACAGCTGACGGCTCGCAAAATGCGGAAAGCAAAGGGCCCCTAGGGCAGGCTGATATCCACCTGCTCAATCGTCCCGGTGAAGTGGCTGCTGACCACATCATAGGCAGGATCGACCGGGCTGATACTGTCCTGGCCGACCTCGAAATCCTCGGTATGCGACACGACGAGCGCGAAGGTGCGGTCGATCCGGCCGCGCGCGACCTCTTTTCCATCCACCAGCAGCGTGGCGGTGGCGCCGCTGGTCGGCGCTTCCCGGTCCATGACAAAGCGCAGGCCGATATCGTGCCGCCCCGCCGTCAGGGGCGCGGTGCCGGCAATCCGGCTCATATGGGCCGGGGTCAGATTATAGGTGAAGCTGGGCCGCCCCTTGTCCAGGAACAGGCTGTAGCCGCCGAAGCGGCCGCCATGCACGGCGATGACGCCCCGGCCGCCATCGGCCGGCACGCTGACCTGCGCGCTGATGGTGAAGGAATGGCCGACCAGGCCCGGCGCTGCGCTTTCCGGAATGGGACCGACCGGGCCATGATAGGTGAAGTGGGCGCGCCCGGCATTATGGTCGGGGCGCCCCTTCTGCCCGCCTTCGCTGCCATGAATCGGCAGGATGCCAGCGGTCGCCGCTTCAGCCCAGAACAGATCCTTGAGCGCTGCAAGTTTTTGCGGATTGGCTGCGGCCAGGTCATGCGCTTCGCTGAAGTCCGAACGGGTATCATATAGCTGCCAGACGCGCTGGTCGATCGGCACGGGCGGCGGCGGCGTGCGTTCCCACGGCGTCACCATCGGCGCGGTCGCGGCCACCCAGCCATCCTTGTAGACGCTCAGATTCTGCGCCATCGCGAACACCTGGGTCGTGCGGTGCGAGGGGGCGTCCTTCGCGGCGAAGCTGTAACCCATGCTGATTCCGGTGATCGGCTTTTGCGGTACGCCGTCCAGTATCTCGGGCGCCTTCACCCCGGCGGCCTCCAGCACGGTCGGCATGATGTCGCTGACATGGTGGAACTGGCTGCGCAGCCCGCCCGGATCCTGGATATGGCGCGGCCAGGACATGACCATGCCGTTGCGCGTGCCGCCGAAATGAGAGCCATAGCGCTTGGCCCAGGGGAAGGGAGCGTTGAGCGCCCAGCCCCATCCGCCGGGGATCAGATTATAGGCATGTCGCGTGCCGATATCGTCGATATGGGCAAGGGCATAATCGGGATTTTCCTTCACCCCGCTCAGCGCCGACTGCTCGAACAGCTTGCCGTCGAAACTGCCTTCCGCGCTCGCGCCATTGTCGCCCTGGATATAGATGATCAGCGTGTTGTCGATCTCGCCATTGTCGCGCAGCCGCTGGATGACGCGGCCGATCTGCGCGTCGGCATAGGCGAGCGACGCGGCATAAGCCTCCATATAGCGGGCATAGAGGCGCTTCTGATCGGCGGTCAGGCTGTCCCAGCGCGGCAATGTGTCGGGCCGGGGGGCATCGTCCGTCCCCTGCGGGATCACGCCCAGCCGCTTCTGCCGGGCGACCGTTTCCGCCCGCATCGCGTCCCAGCCGGCATCGAATTTGCCACGAAAGCGTGCCATCCAGTCGGCGGGCGGCTGGTTGGGGGCATGGGCGGTGCCGGTCGCATAATAGAGGAGAAAGGGCTTGTCCGGGGCGGCCGCATGCTGCTCGTCGATCCAGCGGATCGCGTGATCGGCCAGGTCATGTTCCAGATGATAGGTGGGATCGGCTGGTGCCTGCACTTGCGCGGTATTTTCGACCAGATTGGGTTCGGCCATGCTGCTGTCGGCCCCCAGGAAGCCGTAGAAATATTCGAAGCCCAGGCCCGTGGGCCAGCGATCGAACGGTCCGGCGCGGCTCATTTCCCATTCCGGGGTGACATGCCCCTTGCCGATCATCGCCGTATTATAGCCATTTTCCTTCAGGATCTGGGCCATGGTGCCGGCGCTTTTGGGGATCACGCTGTTATAGCCGTCATAGCCGCTCGCCCAGTTGGCGACATAGCCCATGCCGACCGCCTGCGGATCGCGCCCGGTCAGCAGCGAGGCGCGGGTCGGCGAACAGATGGCGGTGGTGTTGAACTGGTTATAACGCAGGCCGGCCTGCGCGAGCGCGTCGAAGGTCGGCGTCGGGATCGGGCCGCCAAAGGTGCTGCTGGCGCCAAAGCCGACATCATCGGTCATGACGATCAGAATATTGGGAGCCCCCTTGGCGGCGCGGACTGGCTGAGGCCAGCTGGGTGGCGAGGATTCCGCTGGCGTGCGGCCATAGATTTTCGCGGCCGAAGCATCGGAGGTCTGGGCGACGGCAGGCGCTGAGAGCGCCATGAGCAGCGCCAGGGAGGATGCCGCGCTCAAGACCCTGCTGGACGGGCGATGGAAGGGACGGGGCGAAGCATGGGGCAAGGCGACCTCCTTGGACAAAAAAGAGACGCCGGTTGCATTGGCAGCCGGCGCCCAGGGAGAGAGATACGGCGGCACCAGGCCGCCGTCCGGCTTTCAGAACTTGAAGCGGATGCCGCCCGTGAAGGCGCGGCCTACCGTGTCGTAAAGCGCGAAATTGGTGGCGATGTTGACGCCTGGAATGGTGCCGGGGATCAACGGCGGATCCTTGTCGAACAGATTGTTGACGGTGCCGAAGAATTCGACGTGACCGTTGGCCACGGGCAAGCGGTAGCTGAGCGTCATGTCGGTATAGCCGACCGCGCCGATCGTCTGGCCAAGGCCGTTTCCCAGCCCGCCGGGGATGCCCAGCTTCACCTTGCCGATCAGCTGCTGGTTGAGGAAGACGCCGACCCGGCCAATCTCGTAATTGACGCTGAGCGTGCCACGCCAGCGCGGGCGGCCTTCCGGTGTGCTGCTGATCGTGCTGATCCCGGCATATTCCAGCACGGGCGCGGTCGACGACTGCTGGGTCTGATAGGTGTCGAGATAGCTGGCATAGAGGCGCAGGCCCAGATTGCCGCCCGCCAGTTCGGTCCGGTAGGACGCGTCGAAATCGATGCCGCTGGTTTCCAGATAGGCGATATTGGCGGGCGCCACCCGGATCTGGCTGGGGAAGGATGTCGGCGTGTCGCGGGTGACGAGCGCACATTCGGGCGCGGTGCCGCCGCTCTGGCTGCAATTGTTGACGATCTGGGTCAGGCTCAACGTGCCGATCGCATCCTTGATCTTGATCCGGTAATAATCGACCGACAGGCTGAGCCCCGGCAGGAGGGAAGGCGTGATGACTGCGCCAAAGGTCAGCGTATCGGCCTTTTCCGGTTTCAGATCGGGGTTGCCGCCCGTCACCTGCGGCACATTGGCGGTGATGCCGCTGACCGGATCGACCAGCAGGCTGATCGCGCTCTGATCGCCGGCAAACAGCTCGAACAGATTGGGCGCGCGGATATCGCGCGAGACCGACCCGCGCAGCAGCAGGTCGCTGATCGGCTTCCAGGTGGCGCCGAGCTTCCAGGTCTTGACCGATCCCGACGTGCTGTAATCGGTGTAGCGGCCGGCCGCGTTCAGGCTCAGTTCCTGTGCAAAGGGCTGGTCCTTGAGCAGCGGCACCGCCAATTCGCCGAACACTTCCTTGACGCTCAGGTCGCCCGACGCCTCGCCGACATTGGTCAGCCAATAATGATAAACCGACGAAGGCACGCCGCGCAGGCCGGCGAAATAGGCGCTGCGTTCCGCCGTCGTGTCGAGATCGGCGGGGTTGGCATTGCTGGTCAGGCGCAGGCTCTGGCGGCGATATTCCGCACCCAGCGCGACGTCGACCGGACCGGCGGGCAGGTCGAACAGGGCGCCCTGGATGCTGGCCGAGATGGCGTTCTGCCAGATGCGGGCGCGGTACCGCGACGTACCCACGACATAGTCATAGCCAGGCTGACTGGCATAGGCGTCGCCGGTGGCCAGCAGATTGAAAGGCTGGCAGTTGGCGTAGCGGGCCGCGATCGTCGGATCGGCGCTCAGGCTGGCCCGGCAGACGGTCTGGCCGCTGCCATTGCGCACGGCATCGGTCGCGGCATAGAAATGCTGCCAATCCCAGACGCCTTCCTGTGCGACCGAGAAATTGGAGTCGCCATGGTTGAAGGCGACATTCCATTTCCATTTGTCCGCCAGCGTCCCTTCGAACCCGGCATTGACCATCCAGTAATCGGTGCGTTCCGTCGTGTGGGGCCGGGGTGAATTGGCGCCATAGCGGGCGAGCGTGATCGACTGGCTGGTCGGGGTGAAGGCGGCCTGAAGTTCGGCCGGCAGATAGGGATTGCCGCTGTAGAGCGTGGCGGCCGTTGGCGGCACCAGGCTGTTGGCGAGCGAGGTGTAGGACAGGTCGCTGCGCGAGAAGCTGCCCTGGACATAGCCGGTCACGTCCGGCGTGAAGTCCCAGCTCGCCCGGCCAAAGGCCTGATAGGTGTGCAGCGGGGCGACCGCCTGGGTATCGGGCGAGATCGCATAACCGTCTCCCCCGACAAAATAGCCCGGCGATCCGGTTGCCGTGCCGTTGCTGAACGGCACCAGCGCGCCATTGGCGTCGAACCGGTAATTGGTGAACGGCCCCGACGTTATCTTGCCATATTCCGATGCAGCGCTCAGCGTCACGCCGGAGGCGATCATATAGGGATTGAGCGAGCCGCCCGGCGAGCAGGCGGTGGGATCGGCCGCAGCATTGGGATTGGTGCAGCCGACCGTGCTGCCGACATAGCTATAGGCGCCGCGTCCCAGTTTGCGGTCGCTGCGCAGCATGCCGTCATTTCGGAATGTCTCGGCGCTCAGCAACAGGTGGCCGCGATCGCCACCAAAGTCGAAGCCGCCGGCGATGCCGAAGCGATAGCCCTGATTATCGCCGCGCTGCGACGTCGAGCCCTGGGCGACGCCGGTCAGGCCGGTAAATTTCTTGTCGAGCACGAAGTTCACCACGCCCGAGACCGCGTCGGAGCCATAGGCCGCCGAAGCGCCGCCGGTCACCACGTCCACCCGCTGGATCAGCAGGTTGGGGATGACGTTGACGTCGACCGTGCCGAGATAGGTGGTCGGCGCCACCCGCTGGCCATCGAACAGGATCAGCGTGCGCAACGGCCCGACGCCACGCAGGTTCAGCACATTGCCGTGCGCCGCGGTATTGGCGAAATTCATCGAGCTGCGCGACGGGCTGGACGAGTTCTGGAACTGTGGCAGCTTGTTGAGCGCGTCGGGAATGTTGGATGGGGTCGCCTTCACCAGCTCTTCGGTCGATGCGACGGTCACCGGCGTCGGCGCGGTATAGCCATCGCGCACGATGCGGGTTCCGGTGACGACGATATCCTGGGCTGATGCCTGTCCGCTCTGGGCGTCCGCCGGCGGCGTGGCCTCCTGGGCGGCGGCCGCGCTGGCCATCGTGAACAGGGCGGTACCCGTCAGGAATAATGAAGACGCTCGTCCTCGCATTGCACTTCTCCCCATCCTCTCGGTTTATTTTTATCCGATAGTGCAATTTTGATATTAACGCAGTTGATTGAAGTCAACGCAAATATGCGTTGAGGGTCATATTTTCGGATGGCGAGCGGTCTGGGCAGGGGGAGTGCGCATCACTGAGCCGCAACGCGGGGTTGCGACGACGAGGCTTTGATGGGCGAAGAGGGGTAAAAGGGGAGCGGCTTTGTGCCTGCGTGATGCAGCACAGCCGCATCCATTCGCGCGCGCCGGGATGCAGCACCTGCACCCCGGCGCGCGCTGCTTGTCAGAACGCGGTCTTCTCTTCCAGATGCCCTTCCACGTCAGCACGACTGATCCACAGGGTGCGGAACTTCTTGTCGGCCAGCAATTGCAACTGGTCGCTATTGTGCCGGGAACCGGGCTGGCTGCTATTGCCATAGCTCATCAGGCCGACGGCCTTCATCGGCGTGCCGAATTCGACCATGGAAACCCATGTCTCGCCATGGACTGGCGTGCGCTCGCCATTCTTCATCGGCCCCCAGGTGATGGTGCGAAACACGCCGGTATTGCCGAAGCCGCCATTGGCCGGCACGCTGACATCGCCGATATGGAAGCGTGAAACCTCCCCGAACGGCCGGTCGATCGCCCCATAAAGCTGCTTCGTCTTCGCCACCGCTTCCTTCAGCATGGCGACGGCCGCCGCCGGGTCTTTCAGGCCGCGTGGGGTTTCCAGCGGGTCATCCAGCGTCCATTTGACGGCATAGTTGGACTGGTCGGTGAAATTCTTGGGCGCGAAGAGGCCGGCCCAAGTTTCGAACAGCAGCGCAGCGCGGCTGTCGGGTTCGAACCGGTGGTCCCAGCCCTTGAGCAATGCCGTGGCCGCCTGCACATCGGCATCGTTCGATCCGGCGGCTGCCGCCAGCAGGTCGGGCAGCATCCGTTCCGCCATCAGCGAGGTGGTGGTCAGCTTGCGCGACACGAAATCGTCGAAGCTGATCTTGGGCGTCTGACTCATCAGCTTGACCGACATCTGTGCCCGCTGGCTCATCGGCCCGACCGGCGCGACATAGGCAGGGAAGCTCTTGGGATCGAGCGCGCGGGGCCAGGTCGCCAGCCATGGCGGATCATTGGCGTTCTGGACGAAGCCGGTGGCCGGATCGAGCAGCTTGGGCATGTCGTCATAGCTGTGGACATCCTTCCACAGCGTGGCCGAGGTATCGCCCGGCACCGGCGCCGACCAATATTTGAGGTCGCCGCTCGCATGCTTGGGCAGCAGGCCGTTGTCGAGATAGAGGATATGGCCGGCGCGGTCGGCATAGATGATGTTGAACATCACCACCTGCATCTTGCGCAGCGCCTTTTCGAACGCGCCCCAGTCGCGCGCCTTGCCCATCTCCAGATATTGCTCCAGCACGCCGGGCCGGTCGAGGCCGGCGACTTTGAGCGCGACCGTCGTCTTGCCGTCAGGCAGGGTGAAGACCGGGCCATGGACCGTGCTCTTCTGTTCGAAGCTGACGCTCTTCAGCGTGCCGTCCGCCTGCTTGACCTTGTAGCTCTTCGTCACCGTATCGAACGGCAGCGTCTTGCCGTCGAAGCGATAGCCATCGCCTTCCAGCACCAGCTTATAGCTCGTGAAACCCTGCATCGTGTTGACGGTGTTGGTGAAGCCAAGATCATTGTTGAAGCCGAAGCGCAACACCGGCAGGCCGACCTGTGTCGCGCCGTAGATGGCCAGGCCCGGCGCGGTGATCTGTGCCTCATAATAAGTAAGCTGGCTCGGCGCCCAGGGCAGATGCGGGTTGGCGAGCAGCATCGCCTTGCCGCTGGCCGAGCGCGAAGGCGCGACCGCCCAGGCGTTCGACCCGCCCGCCTCGTTGATCGACGGATCGGTCAGCACCTTCCGGTCGGATGCGATATAGCCGAAATTCATCAGCCGCTGGGCATGGGCGATGATGTCGACGCCCCGGAGCGGTAGCACGACCTTCACTTCCGGCGCGATTCTGTCGGGATGGGCGGCGGCATAGGCATTCACCCCGGCTGCAAAGGCTTCGAGATTCTTCTGCATTTGCGGCGTCTGCTGTCTGAACCACTGGGCGGAGCGGGCCGGCACGTCATTGGCGACCAGCCATTTGTCCTGGCTCTCATATTTCTCGCCCCAATATTCGGCAGCGCGAGCGCGGCTTTCGCCATACATGCGCAACAGCAGGTTGCCGTGGCTCTGGGCCTGGGCATAGCCAAAGCCGTAGAAGCCGCCTTCCTCGGTCTTTGCGTAGATATGGGGCACGCCGAAACTGTCCCATAATATTTCGCCGCCGCCCCAACGGGTGGAGGGGGCCGCTACCGAGGCGGTCATCGCGGAGGAAGCAGCCAGGGCCGCCAGCCAGATCGTCATATGGCGCATCGCCATCATTCTCCCGTCAGTGCAGAAAATGCGCCGCCCCGTGCGAAGCGGCGCCTTGGTCGGTGATGGATCAGAAGCTCAGGCCGACGCGGCCATAATAGAAGCCGCCGGTGAACCCGATCGGCGAGGTGCCGGCATAGAGCCCCTGGCCCAGCGTGGCGCTGACGTCGCTGGCCTGGTTCTTGTCGGGATAGACGTTGAAGATATTGTTCGCGCCGATCGCGATGTTGACCAGTGGCGTGACCTGCCAGCTGGCCTCCAGGTCGGTGATCCACTTGGCACCATAGCTGCGATCATTCGGATAGGTGGTGACGCCATTGCTGGTGACGCCGTTCTGGTAGGATTTGAAGCCGCCGAAGCGCGTCAGGCGCGACGACAGGGTGAAGTCGCCCATGGTGGCGAGGTTGCTGATCGACAGCTTGGTGCGCGGCAGATTGTTGGTCATGTTGCTGCGACGCGCGCGATCGAACAGGACATAGTCGCTGCCCAGCGCGGCCAGTTCGGGCGGATTGTCGATTATGTGGGTGATCTTGGTCTTGTTGTAGTTGAAACCCAGATTCCACTGCATGTTCACCGTGTCGAACAGGCCATGCTTGTAGGATGCGACGACGTCGATGCCGCGGGTACGGGTATCGATCGCGTTGGTATAATATTGCGCTGTCAGCGTCCGCGCCTCCGCTTCGGGTACGCCGCTGGCGATCAGGATGTTGGAGATCGCCGTGCCGGTCAGGGTGCTGGTGATGGTGATGCGGTCATCCACGTCGATCTGATAGGCATCGATCGTCAGGTTGAAATTGGGGAGCGGGGTCAGCACCACGCCAGCGGAGATGTTGAACGATGTTTCGGGCTGGAGCGGTTTGGCGCCCAGCGCGATCGCGGCCGGATCGTCGACGGCCAGCGTCTTGATCTGCAGCAACTGGTTGGGAACACCGTTGACGGTGCGGAACTGGTTGGTGGTCTGGGTATAGATTTGCTGGGCGACGGCGGGCGCCCGGAAGCCGGTATTGGCGGCCGCGCGAAAGGCGATCCAGTCGGTCGCGGCATAGCGCCCATTTACCTTCCAGATCAGCGTGTTGCCGCTGCCATCGTCATAATGTTCGAAGCGTGCGGCGGCGCCGATCGTGATATCCTTGTTGGGATCCCACGCCACGTCGGCATACAGCGAAACATTGTCGCGGGACATATAGGCCGCGTCGCCCGGCTGGAAGCCGGCCGAGCTTTGCGCGCCCGGCGTCATGCCCGACACGATCGCCGGGCCTACGGCATAGCTGGCCTCATCCCCGGCGAAGGTCTGGTAGCGTTCATGGCGCTGCTGCGCGCCTGCCGACACCTGCAGGTTGCCGCCACCCACATCATAGCCGCGGGTCACGTCGAGCGAGGTGACGAACTCCGAGGATTTGAGGGTGCCGATATAGAATTCGGTGGGGCTGAGCGTGCCCAGCGAGGGGTTGAGCGTGCCTTCCGACGACTGGCGGGCGCGATTGCGGCCATAGCCGGTGGAAAAGTCCCAGTCCCAGCCCGCGACTTCGCCCTTCGCGCCGACGGTGAGTTCGAAATCCTCCTCGTCGATCATGATATGGGGGCGATAGCCGTTGGGGTAGATGCCCATGACATTGTTGATGTCCTTGGGGTAGCGATAGCTGTACCACAGGTCCGACCGCCGCTGGCTGTAGGTGCCGAAGGCGTAGAGTTCGACGCCGCCCAGATCATATCCGGCATTGAGCGCAGTATTGATGCTGCGGGAGGGCATGACGCCATAGCTGGTGGTGACGATGCGTTCGGTGCCGACTGCGGCTGCGTCGCGCGGATCGAGCTGCCCGTTCACCAGCGGATAGAGGCAGGTGGTGGTGGCCGTGACCGAACAGTCGGCGAGCGGCAGCGCACGGTTCGACATTTCCTGCTTCTTGAGGTTGAGCGAGAGGTTGGCGAAACCGTTCTCGCCCAGCTTCATCCCGAAATTGAGGTCGGCCTGATAGAGTTCGCCATCGGACCGGTCGAAATTCTGGCCGGCGGTGAAATTGGCGGAGCCGCCGCTGCTGTCATCCTTCAGGATGATGTTGATGACGCCGGCGATGGCGTCCGACCCATATTGAGCGGCGGCACCGTCACGCAGCACTTCGATATGATCGACCGCGGCGGTCGGGATCATGTCCAGATCGGCCGGGACCGAGCCGTTGTAGAGCGTCGACACCGCGTTGATGAGCGAGGTCTTGTGGCGACGCTTGCCGTTGACCAGGATCAGTGCCTGGTCGGGATTGAGACCGCGCAGGCCGCCGGTCGCGATGACGGTGGAGGTGGCGCCGCCCGCTCGCACCGGCAGGTTGAAGGATGGCACCAGCGTGTTGAGCGCCTGGAACACGCCCGCCTTGCCGGTGCGGGTCAGATCCGCGCCGGAAATAACGTCGATCGGCGTCGGGCTGTCGGTCACGGTACGGGCCTGGCCGCGCGACCCGGTCACGACGATCGCCGGGCCGGGGTCTTCCTCGGCCGCGGCGGTGCTGGCCTGTGGCGGTGCGCTGGCCTGCATCGCGAAGGGAAGTGCCGTGACGCCCAGGCTCGCGACTTCGACGGCGCGGCTCTTGTGGGCCTGGGCGCTCAGCGACAAGGCAATGACATTGTTGTTCGACAGTGTGATCTTCAGCCCCGATCCGGCGATCAGCCGCTGCAACGCGACATCGGGCGCCATCTTGCCGTTGACCGACTGGGCATGCAGGCCGGCGACCTGGTCATAGGGAAAGAGAAGCTGGATGCCAGACTGCTTGGCGAAGAGCGTCAGCGCCGTCTGCATCGACTGGGCCGGAATCTTGAACTTCGCCGGCTCCGCGGCTGCCGCCGACTGGGTGCTGAGGGCAACAACTGTTGCGACCGCGTACAGAGAAACGTTCCGAAAATTACGCGACATCATATCCCCCGTGAAATGATTGGGCTGCGAAATTATTTGCCCTTCGGTGGTGGATACGGAGGCCGATCGCGTTTCTGCTAACGACGCTTAAAAATATCTCATTTTTGTGACGAGGGGGCCTTCGCTATCGGTCTGGCACTGCCTCGACGCAGCGCCGGATCGGGCGCGCCGGAGGGGAGAATGATAAGCACAGGGGGACGAGCGTGGCTGTGGATGTGGACTCGATCAGGGCAAGGCTGGATTGGTTCAAACAGGCCATCCTGCCCCATGAGGGGGTCCTGCGCTCCCGCCTGCGCCGGGTGGTGTCCCACCGCCAGGATGTGGATGACATCGTCGCCGAATGCATGACCCGCGCCTATGCGAATGGCGACATTCACCGCGCACAGAGCGGCAAGGCCTTCCTGTTCCAGATCGCGCGCAACCTGTTGATCGACGAAGCCCGGCGCGAGAAGATCGTATCGCTCGAACTGGTCGCCGAATTCGACGTGCTCCAGACCGACAATTCGACCGAGGAAGCGCTGCACGCGCGCGATGAGCTGCGCCATCTCCAGGCCATTCTCGACACGCTGCCGGCGCAATGCCGGCGGGCCTTCATCCTGCGCCGGGTCCATGAGAAATCGGTCAAGGAGATAGCAGAGGAGATGCAGCTATCCGTCTTTACAGTGGACAAGCATTTGACGCGCGCGGCTGTGAAGATAATGCAAGCCATCGGACAGTTTGAGGGTTCTGGATTTGGTTGGTCGCTACAGAAGCGCGGAGGACATGCAGGCGATCGAGGCCGAAGCGGCTCGTCTGTATCTTAAGGCGCGGGCGAGCGACGCCCCGGAAGACTGGAATGACGCCTATGCCTGGGTGGCGCTGGACCCTGCCCATGGTTTCGCCTTTGCCAAGGCCGAGGCCGGCTGGGAACTGACCGAGCGGCTCAATGAGCTGCCCGCCAGCCAGCAGGACGAACCTGCAGCGCCCGCAATCGCGCTGCCCGACGATCCCGCCCCGGAAGAACCCGTTGCCGAAATCCGGCCGCGACTGGTCGGCCGGCGTGGCCTGCTCATCGGCCTGGCGACCGCCGCCGCCGCGATCGGCGTCGCCTCCACCGTCGCGCTGCGCCTGCTCGGCACGGTCGATCATTATCGCACGGCCCTGGGCGAGACCCGCACGGTGCAGCTTGCCGACGGCTCCCGCATCCATCTCAACACCAACAGCTCGGTCGAGGTCGCCCTGCGCGACGACATCAGGCAGATCACCCTGCTGAAGGGCGAGGCGCAGTTCGATGTCGCGCATGACAAGAAACGGCCCTTCATCGTCAATGCCGACGGGACGCTGGTGCGTGCCGTGGGCACGATGTTCAACGTCCGCCTGCGCGCCGATGTCACCGAACTGACCGTGATCGAGGGGATTGTGGCGGTCCGCAACGGCGACTCCGCCGTCCGTCGGATCGAAAGCGGGCGCAGCGCCGCCGTGCGCAGCGGCAGCATCGCCGTCACCCATCTGGAACCGGCCAAGATCCGGCAGCGCACCGCCTGGCAGGCCGGCATGGTCGAGTTCGAAGGCGACACGCTCGCCCAGGCGGTCGAGGAGTTCAACCGCTATCGCCCCACCCCGCTGGTGATCGGCGATCCGGCGATCGCCAGCCTGCGGGTCGGCGGTGCCTTCCGCCTCGACCGGTCGCAGGATTTCGTCGACGCGCTCGAAAGCGGCTTCGGCATCCGCGCCGTTCCGGGCAGCGACAATTCGATAATTTTGGTGTCTGCCGAAGGCAGTTAGAGCCTGTCTGGGCATGCGCCTCTGGCGCATCCGCACCGGCCCGCATCCCCACCCGACCGCCCAGACATGGTATCCTGATGGGTGGTCGGGTGGGGTTCAAACGAGTCACGTGCCTCGTTTGAAGGCCGGTGCCGCATCGAACATGCGCTCTTCCGCGCATTTTCCAATCAGGCTTTTAGCAGAACGCACCGGGCCGTCCGTATCAACGGGGATGGAACATGTTGCGTCTCTCTCCCCAGCCAGTCTTTCCCGCCAGGATCGCCTGAAATCCATCCTTGGCGGATCGATCGGCAATCTGATCGAATGGTATGACTGGTATGTCTATTCCGCCTTCACCCTCTATTTCGCGCCGGTCTTCTTCCCGTCGGACGACAGCACCGCTCAACTGCTGAATGCCGCGGCGATCTTCGCCGTCGGCTTCCTGATGCGGCCGATCGGCGCCTGGGCGATGGGCATCTATGCCGACCGCAGGGGGCGCAAGGCGGGTCTCACCCTGTCCGTCATGATGATGGCCGGCGGATCGCTGATGATCGCCGCCATCCCCGGCTATGCCAGCATCGGCGTCGCCGCGCCGGCCCTGCTGCTGCTCGCGCGCCTGATGCAGGGCCTGTCGATCGGCGGCGAATATGGCGCCAGCGCCACCTATCTGTCGGAAATGGCGCAGAGCGACCAACGCGGTTTCTTCTCCAGCTTCCAATATGTGACGCTGATCGCCGGCCAGTTGCTGGCGCTCTGCGTCCTGCTGCTGCTCCAGCTTTTCCTCACCGAACATCAGCTCGAAAGCTGGGGCTGGCGCGTGCCGTTCGTGATCGGCGGAGTGATGGCGGTCGGCGTCTATCGCCTGCGCCGGGGCCTCAAGGAAACCGAAGCCTTCGAGGAAAGCGCGGCGGTCAGCGAACAGCCCCGCTCCAGCGGCCTCAACCTCATCCGCCGCCATCCGCGCGAAGTGCTGCTGGTCATGGCGCTCACCGCCGGCGGCACGCTCGCCTTCTATGCCTACAGCACCTATATGCAGAAATTCCTGGTCAACAGCGCTGGCTTCGGCCGCCAGACCGCGACCGCGATCATGGCGTCGGCGCTGTTCATTTACATGCTGCTGCAGCCCATGGCCGGCTGGCTGTCCGATCGCATCGGCCGCAAACCGCTGCTGATCGGCTTCGGCATCAGCGGCGTCCTGTTCACCACCGCGATCTTCACGGCGCTGGAACGCGTCACCTCCTCCTTCGGCGCCTTCCTGCTGGTGCTGGGCGGCCTGGTGATCGTCACCGGCTACACCTCGATCAACGCGATCGTGAAGGCAGAGCTGTTCCCGGCCAATATCCGGGCGCTGGGCGTCGCGCTTCCCTATGCACTGGCCAACACCCTCTTCGGCGGCACCGCCGAATATGCCGCGCTCTGGATGAAGCATGCCGGGATGGAAGACGGCTTCTACTGGTACGTCACCGCCATGATCGCGCTGTCGCTGATCGTCTATCTGCGCATGCCCGACACGCGCAAAACCAGCCAAATCTGACAGAAAGAGGGGAATATCCATGCCATCGCTGAACCGGACGCTTTGCCATATCCTGCCGCTGATGCTGCTGTGCCAGCCGGCAACGGCGCAGGATGCGGCACCGCCTGCCGAGCCACCCTTCACCTCCATACAGCCGGGCGATTTCGCCATCGCCGGATCCCTGTCCAACAGTTGGGCCGACTTCGACAATGATGGCGACCTCGATCTCGTTGTCTCGCTCAAGGGGGGCGATATCCGCCTCTATCGCAATGACAATGGCACGTTCGTGAACGTCGGGCCGGAACTGGGACTTCCCACATCCGGCCCGGAAATGCGCGGCGTCGCTTGGGGCGATTATGACGGCGACGGCTGGATCGACCTGCTGGGCGGGGCGACCATGCCGGGCGAACAGAGCCTTGTGTTCCGCAACGAAGGCGGCAGGAAGTTCACCAATGTCGCGCCCGAACTGGGGCTGACCATCCCCAACCGTTCCGCGCGCCAGACCAGTTGGGTCGACTATGACAATGACGGCGACCTCGACGTCTATGCTGCCAATCGCATCGGCCCCAACAGCCTCTATCGCAACGACAAGGGCAAGTTCGTGCAGGTCTTGGCCGGCACCGGCGTGTCGGATAGCCGGCCGACCGTGGGCGCCTGCTGGTTCGACTATAATCGCGACGGCTTTCTGGACGTCTTCCTGGCCAATCAGTCAGGCGCGGCCGATGCGCTGTGGCGCAACAATGGCGACGGCAGCTTCACCGATGTCGCGCCCGAACTGGGCCTGGATAATCCGGGCCGTTCCAAGGAGGAAGGCGGTGTCGGCTGCGCCGTTGGCGACTATGACAATGACGGCTATCTTGATCTGTTCGTCCCCAATTATGGCGTGAATGCGCTCTACCATAATAATGGCGACGGCACCTTCACCAACGTCGCCAAGGAGATGGGGGTCGGCATCGACAATCATGCCGTCGGCGCGGTGTGGGGTGATTATGACAATGACGGCTATCTCGACCTCTATGTCACCTCCTATCATGGCCCGCGCGACCAGCAGCAGCCCAGGGACAGTCTCTTCCATAATGAAGCGGGCAAGGGCTTCCGCCAGGTTCTGACCGAAACGTCGCAGCTCAATGTCGGCGACCATGGCGTGCAATGGGTCGATTATGACCGGGACGGTGCGCTCGATCTGTCGGTGATGCGTGGTTATACCAGCCAGGGCGGCCATTTCCTGTTCCACAATGATCTGGACCGGGCAGCGGCCAGGCGCAGCCTGTCGGTTACGCTGCTCGACGCGAAGGGGCGTTTCACCCGCATGGGGGCGGAAGTGCGCCTCTATGACAAGGCCGGCAAGATATTGGCCACGCGACAGCTGTCGACGGGCGACGGCTATAATTCGGAAAATGCGGCGCCTCTGCATTTCGGCCTGAAAACCATGGACGCGGTCAAGGTCGAAGTCACCTGGATGAGCCGCAAGGGGCGCAAGATCCAGACCTTGCCGAACGTCGATCCGGCGAAATATGCGGGTAAATCGCTCGTCATCAGGGAGCGGTAAGTCTCGCGAGATCGGGGGCTGCGGGCAGGGCATCCGCAGCCCCCGGCGCTTTCAGGTCGCGTCGAACCGGGTGGCGCCCGCTGGCAGCGAGAAGCGCTTGAGCGTGCGAGCCTCTGCCTGGGGTGCATAGATGGTCGACATGGCGATATAGTCGCCGGTCGCCTGTTCCCGCGTCAGCGTCAGCAGGATATAGCCCTTGGCGCGCTGGTCGCAGAAGGCGACCTCCGGGCTTGCCTGTTGCAGCAGGTCGCCGATCGGCATTTTCGGCAGCATGTCGCCGATCGACGGGCTGCTGATCGATGACGTGCCAAATTCCACGCCGATGGCATTGCCCTGTGCGTCGGCCAGTTGATTGGCCCAGAAGGCATGGCTGTCGCCGGCCAGCACCAAGGGATGGGCGCCGGCCCGGCGGATGCTCTGGTACAGCCGCTCGCGCGCGGCCGGATAGCCGTCCCAGGCATCGAGGTTGAACGGCAGGCCGGCGCGATAGCCCGCTTGCGCCAGTTCCACCTGCGCCCGCACCGACGGTTCCAGCGTCGCGATCATGGCCGCGGCCTTCTCTGTGCCGAACAGCTTGGCGAGGTCCGGGCCGTTGACCCGCGCCATCACCACCTGATTGCCCAATATCTGCCAGGGCGTGCCGGCCTTGACCGACGCGGCCAGTTCCTTCTCCAGCCAGGCGCGCTGCGGCTCGCCCAGCATCTCGCGGTCCGGCCGGTTGCGTTCGGCCAGCACCGCCGCGACTTCCGATCGGCCCGGCGTCTCGCCCTTGAAGCCGGCCTGTTCGCTGCGGGCGAGCAGGCGCGTCTCGACCATCAGCAGGGTGGCGAGGTCGCCAAAATCGAACCGGCGGTTGATCGCTTCCCAGGGATTATTGCCCTGCGGATCGCGGATCGGCATCCATTCGAAATAGGCCTGCATCGCGGCCGCCTTGCGCTTCGCCCAGTCGCCCTCGGTCGCGGGCTGGTGATTTTCCGCGCCGCCGATCCAGCTGTCATTGGCGGTTTCATGATCGTCCCAGACGCAGATGAAGGCGGCACGGGCATGGGCCGCCTGCAGGCTCCTGTCGCCCTTGTAATGGGCATGACGGGTGCGATAGTCGGCCAGCGTCACGATCTCATGCGCGGGTTCCAGCCCGCGCCCGATCTTCTGGCCGATCTCCGCGCCATAGCCGTCGGCGCCATATTCATAGATATAGTCGCCCAGATGCACGACCGCATCGATCCGGTCGAGCGCGGCGATCGAGTCATAGGCGGTGAAGAAGCCGCCGGGGTAGAGCTGGCAGGAGACCACCGCCAGCACGGCATCGGCCGCGGCGCCCCTGGCCAGGGTGCGAAAGCGACCGACGGGTGATTGCGTGCCGTCCGCCAGTTCGAACCAGTAATGATAGTCATGGCCGGCCTTGAGCGTGCGCGGCTCGACCTTGACCGTGAAGTCGCGGGCGGGGCGGGCCTGCGCGGTGCCGCTTTCGACCGGCTTGCCGCCGGCGCTTTCGGCGACATGCCAGCGCAGCGCCATCGCCGCCTGCTGCGCCGGGTCGGCCGGGGTGACGCGGGTCCACAGGATCGCGCCGCGCTGGGTCGGGTCGCCGCTGGCCACGCCATGGACGAAGCTGGCGGCGGCTTGTGTCGCCGCCATGCCGATGCCGGGGAGGGCAGCGCCCGAGCCGATCAGGCCCAGCGCCGCGCGACGGTCAAGCGTCATGCTGTCCTCGCTCATTGCGCACCGCCAAAGCGGAAGCTGGCCGACACGCCATAGAAGCGCGGTGCCCCGCCGATGAAGGTCGGCATGCCCAGGCTGTCGCCGGTATTGCCCGCATCCATGATATATTTCTTGTCGAAGGCGTTCTCGATGAAGCCCTCGATCCGCCAGGCGCCACCGGGCGCTTCATAGCCAAGCCGCGCATTGACCAGCGCATAGCTGCCCTGAAATTCGTCCTGGATAGTGTCGGCGACCAGAGCGGCGGGCGGCTGCTGCAGGTCCGGGCGGTCATTGTCATCGTCGAAATAGACCTTCGACTGCCAGGTGACGCTGGGCGTGAAGACGATGCGGCCGGGGCCGGCGGGCAGGGACGCCTGCGCACCGAAGGACGCGCTATGGTCGGGCGACAGGCGGAAGCGGTTGCCGTCGCGCACGCCCGTCTTGAAGCGGCTGTGATTATAGGCATAGGTCGCGAACAGGGTCAGCACATCGCTCGGCACCCAGCGCATCTGCCCTTCGAAGCCATAGCTTTCCGCCTTGCCGGCGTTGGTCAGGACGAACTGCGTGCCTTGCTGCACCGTGGTCTGGAAATTATCATATTGGTAGAAGAAGGCCGCCCCGTCGAGGAACAGGGTGCGGTTCATCAGCGCGGTCTTTGCGCCCAGTTCGAAACTGTCGACCGTTTCGGAGTCCAGCACGGAAAAGCGGGTGGCGCCCATCGGCGCGGACGGCGCGCTGGCCGCCAGCACTTGCGGGCGACGGCCACGGGCATAGGTGGCATAGAGGCTGGTGTCGGTGCCCGGCTTGTAGCGGGCGGTCAGGCGCCAGGAAAAGCCGCCATTGCGCAGCGTGTCGCTGTCGACCCCGCCATTGCCGGCGGTCGGCTGGGCGCCGAGGCCGAACATCGGCACCGGATAGGCGGCCGAGGTCGGGATGTTCGCCGCGCCGGGCACGGCCAGCGCCTGCAGCAGCGCGGTGCGCACCGCCGCCGGCTGGCTCAGCGCGCCGATCAGCCCGCCCAGGATAGACCGGCCATTGTCGACCGACGACATATAGGTGCTGCGCTTGTCGTCATGGGTGTAGCGCAGACCGCCGCCAAGCTCGAACTGGTCGGACAGGCGCAGGGTCACGTCGCCGAACAGGTCGAAGGCGCGGGTGCGCGCGCCATTGGTGGTGCTTTCGAGATGGTTGGACTTGAGGTTGGCGGCGATCGCCTGGGCCTGCGCGCTCGACAGCGCGACGCCATAGGCGCTGGCGACACCCTGCAGCAGCGCGCCGGTGAAGGCGGGGCTGGCGAGTAGGGCGGCCGGCACCGGATCACTCGCGGCGCGGCCGGGGATGGCACCGCCGCCGTTCAGCGCGCCGGCCAGCCGGGCGAGGGTGGCGCGCTCGTCAAACTGGGTGGGGACGCGCTGCGTGCCATTTTCCCAGAAATAGCTGCCGCCCAGGAAGGCGGAGATCGGGCCGCTTTCATAGGTCAGGCGGAATTCCTGGCTGAACTGGCGACCGCGCGCATCTTCCGCCGCGGTCAGCATCGGCAGGGAAATGCCGTCCGCGTCGAAGATTTCCAGCGCGTCGAAGCGGCGGAAGGCGGTGGTGGACGTGAGGTTGAACTGGTCGTTGAGCTTCAGCCTGGCGATGCCGGTGACGCCCCAGACCTGGCGATCAAGGCCCAGCCCCTTGCCACCCTCAAAGCCATCGGCGGCTGCCAGCGCGGCGCCGCTGTTGCGGCCGCGATCGCCGATCACGGCACCGGTGGCCGGATCGGTCGGATTATAGGCGATCGACTTGAAGCCGGTGCCGCTTGGCGTGTCCTTCTGGTAATTGCCGATCAGGTCGAAGCTCAAATCGCCTTTCTCGCCATGGAAGCTGCCGCGCACCGCCTTGGTGTCGGCCGAGTTGAAGTCGGCGCCGCCCAGCAGATTTTCGGTATAGCCGTCGCGCTTGCGGATGCGGCCGGCCAGGCGGATCGCCATGCCTTCGCCGATCGGCGCATTGACCATGCCCTCGGTCAGCCAGCTGTTATAATTGCCATAGGAGACCCGGCCCGCTGCTTCGACATTGTCGAGCTGCGCCTTGTTCTGGATGATGTTGACCGCGCCGATCAGCGCGCCGCGACCATAGAGGGTCGATTGCGGCCCCTTGGCGATCTCGACCCGCTCGATATCGAACAGCTCGACATAGGAGCCGCGCGACTTGGAGATGGAAACGCCATCCTGATAGAGTGACACGCGCGGTTCGTTGCTGGCGGTGCCGCTATCCGACGTGATGCCGCGCATCACGAAGCCGGGATTGTTGGGCGACTGGTTCTGCACGTCGAAGCCCGGCACGAAGCGCGATAGCGCGTCGAACTCATAAAGGCCCATACGGTCCATCTGTTCGTTGCCGACGACGCTCAGCGCCATCGGCACGTCGATCGGGTCCTGTTCGCGCAGCTGCGCGGTGACGATGATCGAATCGGCCGGGGCGGCATCGGGCGTTTCGGCATGGGCGGTTGCCGTAGCGAAAACGGGCAGGCTGATAGCGGCCATAGCAAGAGAACGGAAGTGCATGATATTTCTCCCCTTTCGGCGCTCGGGTAGGAGGGGAGTATGAAGCGCGCATGACAGTGATGCGCAGCTTATATGACGGCTGCACTGGACGCGCTCTGCCGCCATCTGGCACCAGCCCGGATCAGCCGGCAACTGGTCCGCCGCGGGGATATATAGGCGTCGCCCGGCTCAGGCCGCCGGTGCGGGCCGCGTCAGCCGTTCCGCCAGGAAGTCCACGAATACGCGCAGCCGTGCCGGCACATTGGTGCCGCCCAGGAACACGGCATGGATCGTCTCGATATCGCCGGGATTATAGTCTTCCAGTAACGGCACCAGGTCGCCCGATGCCAGTTCCGGCTGGACGCTGAACCGGCCGACCCGCGTGATGCCGACGCCATCGGCCGCCAGCTGCCCCAGCGTTTCGCCATTATTCGCCTCGATCGTGCCGCGCACGCTCAGCGCATAGTCGCGCCCGTCCTTGCGGAAGGGCCAGACCGGTTCGGCGCGGCGAAAATTGAAGTTCAGGCAGTTATGGTCGTGCAGATCCTCCGGCACGACCGGCGTGCCATGGCGGGCGAGATAGGCGGGCGAGGCGACGATGACACGGCCATTCTCGCCCAGCTTGCGGGCGGTCAGCGGACTGTCGGCCAGCGGACCGAAGCGGATCGCGACGTCGGCCTGGCCGCCGGCAATGTCGACCAGCCGGTCGCTCAGGCTGATGTCGACCAATATATGCGGATAGAGCTGCGCAAATTCGCCGAGCAGCGGCACGATGCACAGCCGGCCATGGGAGTGGGCGGCGCTGACCCGCAAGCGTCCGCGCGGCGCGCCGCGATCGGCGATCGTCTGTTCCGCCTCGTCCAGATCGGCCAGGATGCGGCGCGCGCTGGCCAGATAGGCCTGGCCCTCCGCCGTCAGCGTCAGCGCGCGGGTGGAGCGCAGCAATAGCCGGACGCCGAGCCGATCCTCGATCCGGTCGACCGCGCGGCTGACGGCGGAGGGGGTGAGGCCCAGCAATCGCCCCGCGGCCGAAAAACTGCCTTCAGCCACCACGGTCGCAAAGGTTTCCAGCGCCCGCGCCCGATCGGCATGAAAGGGTATCTTTTCATCCATTGCAAAGATCCTTCGCCTTGCGGCCCTCTAAACGCGGGGAGTCCTGCCTTCCATTTATGCGTCCATCACGGAATGGAAAGGGATGAAGATGGAATATCGGCAATTGGGGGCATCAGGCCTGCGCGTGCCGGCGCTCAGTTTCGGCACCGGCACTTTCGGCGGCTCGGGGCCTTTGTTCGGCGCCTGGGGCCATAGCGACGCGCAGGAGGCCCGTCGCCTGCTCGACATCTGCCTCGAAGCCGGCATCACCCTGTTCGACACTGCCGACGTCTATTCGAACGGCGCGTCCGAAGAGGTGCTGGGCGCGGCGATCAGGGGACGGCGCGATCAGCTTCTGATCTCGACCAAGCTCGGCCTGCCGACCGGCGATGGTCCCAATGACTGGGGCGTGTCGCGCGACCGGCTGATCGGCGGCGTGGAAGCCGCGCTCCGGCGCCTTGGCACCGATCATATCGACCTGCTGCAACTTCACGCCTTCGACGCGTCGACCCCGGTCGAGGAATTGCTGGCGACGCTCGACGGGCTGGTCCGCGCCGGCAAGCTGCGCCATGTGGGCGTGTCCAACTATCCCGGCTGGCAGCTGATGAAGGCGCTGGACGTGGCGGATCGCCATGGCTGGCCGCGCTTCGTCGCCCACCAGGTCTATTATTCGCTGATCGGCCGCGCCTATGAGGCCGATCTGATGCCGCTTGCCGCCGACCAGGGCGTGGGCGCACTGGTGTGGAGCCCGCTCGGCTGGGGCCGCCTGACCGGCAAGATCCGGCGCAGCAGCCCGATCCCGGAGGGCAGCCGCCTGCACCAGACCGCCGCCTTCGCGCCGCCGGTGGAGGAGGAGCATCTCTATCGCGTGGTCGACGCGCTGGACGAGATTGCGGCGGAAACCGGCAAGACGGTGCCGCAGGTCGCGCTCAACTGGCTGTTGCAGCGGCCGACCGTGTCGTCGGTCATCATCGGCGCCCGCAACGAGGAACAGTTGCGCCAGAATCTGGGTGCGGTCGGCTGGTCGCTGACCGCCGATCAGGTCGCCCGGCTCGACCGGGCCAGCTACCAGATGCCGGCCTATCCCCACGCCCCCTATCACCAACAGGCCGGTTTCGCCCGGCTGAACCCGCCGCTTGTCTGACGGGAGGAGCATCATGAAGATCAATCCACCGCTGCTCGCGCTGGCGGCCGGTGCCTTCGGCATCGGCGTCACCGAATTTGCGCCGATGGGCCTGTTGCCCGTCATCGCCACCGATCTTGGCGTCTCCATCCCCGCCGCCGGCCTGCTTATCAGCGCCTATGCGATCGGCGTCATGCTGGGCGCGCCGCTGATGACGCTGACCACCGGCCGCTTGCCGCGCCGCACCCTGCTGATCGGCCTCGCCGCCATCTTCACCATCGGCAATCTGATCGCGGCGCTCTCCACCAGCTATGCGATGCTGCTGTTCGCGCGCATCATCACCTCGCTCAACCATGGCGCCTTCTTCGGCGTCGGATCGATCGTCGCCGCCAGCCTGGTCCCGCCCCAGCGGCAGGCGGGCGCGGTCGCCGCCATGTTCATGGGGCTGACCATCGCCAATGTCGTCGGCGTGCCGCTGGCGACCTGGGCGGGGGAAGTCATGGGCTGGCGTGCGGCCTTCTGGGGCATCGCGGCGCTGGGCGTGCTCACCATCGCGGCATTGCGCCTGACCCTGCCCGACATGCCGGCCCCGACCGAGGGCGATGCACGGTCCGAACTGCGCGTGCTGATGCGCGGGCCGGTGCTCGCCGCGCTCGGCCTTACCGTGGTCGGCGCCAGCGCGATGTTCACCGTCTTCACCTATATCACGCCGATCCTGCGCGATCAGACCCATGGCTCGATCGGCTTCGTGACGGCGATGCTGGTCCTCTATGGCGTGGGCCTCACCATCGGCAACTGGCTGGGCGGGCGCTTTGCCGACCGGTCGGTGGACAGGACGCTGATCGTGACGCTTGCTGCGCTGACGGCGATCCTCATCGCCTTCGCCTTTGCCATGCCCTTTGCCGGGCCGACGGCGGTGCTGATCTTCCTGTGGGGGATTGCCAGCTTCGCGCTGGTGCCGCCGCTGCAGGTGAGGGTGATGAGCGCCGCGGCCGATGCGCCCAATCTGGCGTCTTCGATGAACATCGGCGCCTTCAACCTGGGCAATGCGATCGGCGCAGCCCTGGGCGGCGCTGTGATCGCCGCTGGGTTGAACCTGCCGTTCGTCGCGATCGCCGGGGCCGCTGCGTCCAGCCTCGGGCTGATCGCGCTGCTGCTCAGCCGCCGCAGCGGCGCGCCGCGTGCCGCCACCGCCTGACGCTCACAGATAGGCGACACGGGCCGGCACGGTCACGCGGATGGTCGTGCCGGTCCTGGTGGTGGAGATGATCTCCACCGCGCCATCCATCCGTTGCGCCCGTTCGCGCATGCCGACCATGCCATAATGGCCTTCGCGCGATCCGGCCGCCAGCACCGCTGCGGACAGGCCGATGCCATCATCGATGATCGCCAGCGACAGCCGGTCGGTGCCATGATGCAGCTCGACGATGATGGTCCGCGCCGCCGCATGGCGCAGGCTGTTGCTGATCGCCTCGCGCGCGATCCGCATCATCTCGTCGGCGACCGGGGCGCAGACCAGCCGCACGGTGCCGGCCTCCTCGACGCGCCAGTCCAGCCGGTCGCCGACCATCTCGTCCAACAGCGCGCGCAGACGGACCGCCATCGCCACCGGCTGCAATGCCTGTCGCAGCGAATGGACCCGCTCGCGACTGTCGACCAGCACATCCTCGGCCCGGTCGAGCGCGCCTTCCAGCTCGGTGCGGGCGCGTTCGCCGCGCGGCAGCAACTCGACCACCGCCTGGAAGCGCAGCATCAGCCCCTGGAACCCCTGCAACAGCGTGTCGTGCAGTTCCCGTGCGATCCGTTCGCGCTCGGTCAACTGTGCCTCGACCCGGCTGCGTGCCCGCTCGGTCACGACATGCAGGCGCCGGCGGTAGAGCAGCCAGCCGGCCAGCAGGATCAGGCTGATGCACAGGATGCGGAACCAGCGCGTCTGGTAGAAGGCTGGGGCGATCTCGAACGCGAGCGCTGCGCCCTGCCTGTTCCATACCCCGTCATTGTTGGCCGCGATCACAAGGAAGCGATATTGGCCGGGCGCCAGATTGGTATAGAGCGCCTGCCGCTCCGTCCCGGCATCGAACCAGCCGGTGCCGCTGCCCTCCAGCCGATAGCGGAAACGGTTCTGCGCCGCATCGGTCAGGCTGAGGGCGCTATAGTCGATCTGCACCCGGCCGCTATGGGCGGGCAGGGCGATGCGGCCCGCGGCCAGCGGATAGGCCTTGCCATCGACCCGCAGCGACCGGATCGCCACGGGCGGCGGCACGCCATTGCGGGCCAGCCGGGCGGGATCGCTCCAGGCCAGACCCTGATCGGTGGCGAACCAGAGCTGGCCGTCGCGATCGAGGGCGATGTCGTTCGCCTCGAACAGGTTGGATCGCGCCCGATAATCGGCTTCCTGGCCGACCCGCTGATAGGGGATGGGGCGATCGGGCTGGGCAAGGCCCTTGTCCAGCGCATCGCTGCGCATCCGCACGATACCGGTTGCACCGTTGATCCAGGTCCAGCCATCGGCGGTGCGGGCGATGCCGGTAATCCCGGCCAGATAGGGATGGGTGCGTTCGCCCAATGACTGCAACCGGCCACCCTTCAGGCGCGCCAGCCCCTTCATCCCGCCGATTAGCCAGCTTTCGCCATCCGCGCGCAACGTCAGGATCGACCCGATCGGGCTGGTCCCGGCGGGCAGCAGCGCCGTCTCTTCGCCATCGCGAATGCGCAGCAGCCCGCGCCGGCTGCGCCCGGCGATCAGGCCGCCATGCCCATCGGCGCGCAACAGGGTGATGGTGCCGCCCGGCTGCCCCGCCGCGCCGCTCGCCGGCACCAGCCGCCCGCCGTCCAGCCGGTAGAGCCGGTCCATCCCGGTCCAGAACTGTCCGCGATCGTCGCGTGCGCAACTGACCGACAGCGGCCCTTCGACCGACGTCGTGCGGCGGACATCGCCGCGGTCGTCCAGGTCGAGCAAGAAGGCGCCTTCCAGGCTGATCGCCAGCAATTGCCGGTCGTCGCCGCACAGCACGCCAATGTCGGCGCGCGGGAAGATCAGCCGGGGCTGGCGCTGGCCCGGCCCGACGCGGTAGACGCCGCCGATACCGGCATAGAAGATATGGGCCGATCGCGCCGGCGCGACGAAGCCGGTCACCAGCGCCTCCTCGCCCGCGCCGATCAGGCTGGCGGCGGCATAGCGTTCCACCCCGGTCTCGGTGCCGACCCAGATATTGCCTTCCCGGTCCTCCAGCGCGGCGAGCGACAGCGGCATGTGCCCGGCCGCGGCCTCGACCTTGTCGCCGCCCGCAGGAAGCCGCGCCAGGCCGCCATTCTGACCGGTAATCCAGGCCGTGCCCTGGCGATCGACATGGATATGGCGGGTGACATAGGGGGTGTTGACGGGATCGAGCCGGGCCGCGGCCTGCCCGCCGGAAATCGGCCGGATGCCGCTGTCGTCCGCCAGCCATATCCGGCCCGCCCTGTCCTCGTCCAGCGCGGCGAAGGGGGCGACCTGCATCGCCAGCGGGGCGAAGCGCGCGGCACCGGGCGCCAGCCGCAGCAGGTGCGGCGGCAAGGCGAGGTAGAGGCTGCCGTCCGACGCGGCCAGCATCGGCCCCATCATGCCGTCGGTCAGGCCCTGCTGCGCGCCATAGCGGCGCCAGCGGCCATGCTGGTAACGCGATAGCAGCATCTTGCCGCGGGCTTCCGCCGCGACCCAGATCGATCCGTCGCGCGCCTCCACGATGCCGGCGACGCCGCCCTGCGCCGGCCAGGGATTGGCATCGCGCATATGGCCGTCGCGATAGAGGGCGATGCCGCCGAAATCATGGCCGACCCAGATGTCGCCATTGCGCGCCGCCAGCAGGGCGGTGACCTGCAAGGATCGGCGCGGGTCGTCGCGATCGGCCAGCATGCGCTCGAACCGGATGCCGTCAAAGCGGTAGAGGCCGGTCGAAGATCCCAGCCACAGATAGCCGTCCTTGCCCTGCGCCAGCGCACGGACATTGCCCGGCGCTCCGTCCTTCAGTGTCCAGCGGCTGTGGCGCAACTGGCTGATCGACTGGCTCGGGTCCAGCGCCTGCCCCGGCTGGGCCAGCAGCATGGCCGCGCTCGCCGTGATGATCGCCCGGCGCTTCATGATCTTCTGCTCGTTCGCGACATGGGGGCCTTGGGGCGGGAGGAATCGACAGCCGTAGCGCTGCGGGCCGATGCGATACAAGCCCCCCGTTAGAGGGACGCTCGCCCCCTCCATCCGGGCTTTGGGAAATCGTGACGCAGCCGCATCATTCCCGCCATGCCGGATATCGCCAGTCTCAACACGCGCCCCAACCTGCCGCATCGGCTCGACGCCGCGCCGCTTCTGGACCTGCTGACGCGGGCGCAGATGCTGCTGCATCGCGACCCCAACCGGGCGGACCTGTGCCTCGATCAACTGCGCAACCTGCTGCGGCAGGGCACGGATGCGGACGACGGCGTCGCCATGCTGGCCCGGCGTCCCGACAGCCATTGCCCACCGCCGACCGGCGGGCTGGCCGGCTGGCAATTGCGCAAGGTGACCGCCTATGTCGAGACGCGGCTGGGCCGCACGCTGGTGACGGAGGAACTGGCGCTGGTGGCGAGCCTGAGCCCCGGTCATTTCTGCCGCGCGTTCAAGGTCAGCATGGGCGAGACGCCCCATGCCTATGTCATCCGCCAGCGCATCCGCCGGGCACAGCGGCTGATGCTGGAAACCGGCCACAGCCTGTCGGACATCGCCAGCGCCTGCGGCCTGACCGACCAGGCGCACCTGACCCGGCTGTTCAAGCGGCTGGTCGGCACCACGCCGCTGTCCTGGCGCCGGACCTGGCAGGGATCGCCATTGGCGGCACAGGCATGAACAGCAAAAGGCTGGAGGCGTTCACCGACGGGGTGATCGCGATCATCATCACCATCATGGTGCTGGAACTGAAGGTGCCGCGCGGGGGATCGCTCGCCGATCTCACCCAATGCCTGCCGTTGCTGATCGCCTATCTGCTCAGCTTCGTGAATGTCGGCCTCTACTGGAACAATCACCATCATCTGTTCCAGCTCAACCCGCGCATCGACGGGCGGGTGCTGTGGGCCAATCTCTTCCTGCTCTTCTGGCTCAGCCTGGTTCCGTTCGTCATCCGCTGGCTGGACGAGAGCGCCTGGTCGACCGGAGCGACGGCGGCCTATGGCATGGTGTTGGGCGCGGCGGCGATCGGCTATTTCCTGACCGAACGGGCGATCATCGCCTGCAATGGCGCAGGCTCCAGGCTCGCCCGCGCGCTCGGCATGGACTGGAAGGGGTGGGGAACGCTGGCCATTTATGGCGCGGCCATTCCCCTGAGCTTCGTCAGCCGCTGGCTGGCGGTCGCGCTCTATGTGCTGGTCGTCGCGCTCTGGTTCGTGCCCGACCGGCGGTTCGCGCGGGTCGCGCTGCCCTGATCTTCAGCCCCCGTGGGGCAGGGCGGCGGCCGGGTGGCGGACGCAGAGCAGGGTGCCGACCAGCACGATCGCGCCCGATACCAGCAGCGGCAGCGCCAGCCCCATATGCACCACCATCAGCGCGCCGGCCGCCGCTCCCGCGAAGATGGCGACGATCGCCGCGATCCGCCGGCCAAGATTGGGATTGGCGCCGCCCGCCAGGCTGGAATCGGCCGCAATGCCGGTGACGGTCAGGGTCAGCACGGTGGTGGTGAGGTCGGGCACCTTCAACTGCCGGATGGTGGCGTTGCGAAAGCCCATGGCGATGGCGGTCAGCGCAATGATCGCGAACAGGCCGGTGGCGGGCTGGAGCGTGGGCACATGGAAGTTCAGCGCGACGATCGCCGCGATCCACAGCAAGGCCGCCTCGATCAGCGCGGCGAGGGTGAGCCAGTGGCGCAGCGGGCGCTTGCCCAAGCCCTGGCCGACCCGGCCGGCGATCAGCGCGCCGATGAAGAAGGTCAGCAGCGCGACCAGATAGGGCGCCACCCTGAAGCCCGGCGTCTGCGCCGCGGCGAAGCCCAGGAACACGACATTGCCGGTCATGTTGGCGGTGAACACCTTGCCCAGGCCCAGCACGCTGACCGCGTCGACCAGGCCGGTGGTCGCCGACAGCAGCAACAGCAAGCCGGGCAGGGGGGATGCGCTTTGGGACGCTGGCGGCATGATGATGCTCCTCACAGGATCTAGAAACGAAAATTGGCCTCAAGGCCGGTCATGGCGATGGTCTGGGCCGGGCCGGTCTCACGGATGAAGGCGCCCGGCGCGAAAAATGACAGCGAAGTTGACAGTTCCAGCTCTGCCGTCGCCTGCCAGGCCAGCGTCGCCTCCACCTCCTTGCCGATGAAGCGGGCGCGGCTGTCGCCGGGGCCACGGATCAGGTTGCCGGGAATGTCGTAGACGCCGTCATGGCGGGCGTATCGCCAATAGGCCATGCCGGCGACGCTGGCGGAAAAGCCGTCGCTCAGCGGCGCGCTGATCCGGGGATTGAGGCTGACGATGTTGGTCGGCCCGACGGGCGAGAGTTCGCCGAAATATTTGCCCTTGGGGAAGAGCGCGTTGAACGTGCCCAGCCTGTCATCTTCGCTGTCACGATCGCCGCTCACGATGTTGAAGCGCAAGGTGGCGTCGGGCGACAGCGGCAGGCCGGGCAGGGTGCGGCCGACTTCGGTGCCGAGCGTCCAGGCGGTAATGCGCTGCCCGTCATAATGGCCGAACTGATAGACGCCCTCGACATTCCAGTGCCAGTCGCCCCGCACGCCGTGCGAACGAAGGCCGAAACTGTGGCGCTCCTCCCGCCCGGTCAGCCCGCCGAAGCGCGCGGCGCGGTTGCGATAGCCCAGATAATAGAGGTCGAGATCCGGCAGCGTCGCATAGGCCCCCCACAGCCTGCGGGTGTCGGACGTGCGATCGTCGAAACTGGCGGGGCCGGGCTGTACCGGGTTGAGCAGGAACAGGTCGAGCGCGCGGCCTTCGCCCAGGGACAGGCTGCCGCGCACGCCGTCGAACGCCAGCGGGGTGTTGGGACCATAGCGGGTGCCGACCAGCCTTTCGGTGCCGAGTGAAACCATCTGGCGCCCGGCGCGCAGGGTGACGGGGCCGGCGCCGACTTCGGCAAAGCCCTGGAGCAGGTCGAGCCGGCTCTGGTCGATCGGGCTGGCCGAGGGCGCAACGCCGACCGCATGGCTGATGATCGGCTGGACAAAGGCACGGGCATGGAGCCGGTCCGGCGCGCCGACATGCAGGTCGGCATAGGGCATGGCGCGTGCCCATAAATAGCTGTCGTCGGGCGCATCGGCCCCGCCCCAGAGATTGTCGGCATAATTTTCGTTGCGCAGCCGCAGCTCGACGCCGGTGGACAGCCAGACATCGGCGCCCAGCGGGATATATTTGAACTGCCCCGTCCAGTGATGGTTGCGCTTTTGAGCGTCCGCCAGATCCGACCAATCCTCGTCATAGCGGGTGATCGACAGGGTCGGCGCCTGCCAGGCCTCCCGCGTCTGCGCGGCCAGCGGCGGGCAAGCGCAGAGCGAGAGGGCAAGGCAGACTGATTTTTTACACACGGCGCTGCGCCTGTTCGGCGACCAGCGCCGCCAGGATGAAGCCGCCGATCAGACCCAGATGCTCGAAAAAAGCATTGGTGGCTATGAACCGCTCCTGCCCCATCGGCATCATCCAGAAGGCGTTGGCGGTGAAGGCGGCCAGCAGGGTGAAGACGCCCAGCATCCCCGCGCCCAGCCAGGCCATGCGGCCGGTCAGGATCAGGATCGGCCCGATCAGTTCGATCGCGATGGTGAGCGCGGCCCAGAGCGCTGGCGGGTTCATGCCGAAATGCGCCTGCTCGGCAACCGCCGCCGGCCAGTCCGTCAGCTTGACGATGCCGCCCAGCAGATAGGCGCCGACCAGCAGCAGCCGGGCGTTGAACCAGGTCGGCTTCCAGTCGAGGATCGCGTCAACGAAGCGGGGATCGCGGTCGGCGCGCATTTTACTTCGCCTCGGGCGCATGAACTTCGGCGATATAGCCGCCTGGGAAGCGCAGGATCGCGCTCTGGCGACCGGCGATGCTCTGCGGCGCGACCAATGTTTCGACGCCGGCGGTCTTCGCCTTGGCCAGCGTGGCGTCCATGTCGGCGACCTCATAGCCGGTCATGTCGCGGCCATAGGGCCAGGGGAGTTGGCCGTCCGAGACGAAGAGGGTCATCTTGCCATAGCCGCTCTCGATGGCGACGCGGCGGATGGTCTTGCCGGGCTGGCCGATTTCCTCGCCCTTGGCGGCGCGATCGTCGGAGACGATCCTGCCATGGGCAAAGCCGGTCCAGTCCCTGATGAACCGGTCAGCGACGTCGGCGGTCAGGTAGATGCGGTTTTCCGGCACGGTGGTCAGCGCGGGATAGCTGGGCTTGGCGGTGTGCCAGTAGAGCTGCATGTTCACGCCGCCGGCCCATTGCACCACCACGTCGCGGCCGATGGGGTCGGGGAAGGTAGTGATGCGGCGCACCGCGCCATGCTTGAGCGCGGAGGCAACGGCACCGTCCATGTCGCTCACCAGATAGCCGGTCCGCTCATCGCCGAACGGATAGGGGATCGGCGTCTTGAAGCCGAAGACCGAGACGGTGCCCGCCGGGGTCAGTGCCAGTTGCGACTTGGTCAGGCTGGGCGTCGGTGTCACCTGGAACTCGCCCTGTTTCGACGTCTTGCCGCCGAAGGTCGCGACGAAGCTGGTGACGAAGGCGTCGAACTGGCCTTCGGGCACATAGACATGGGTCGTGTCATATTGCGGGCCGACCGCATAATCGGCGCTGGCGGCGGGCTTTGCGATGGCGACCGGCATAGGCATCAGGACGGCGGCGGCGAATTGGAAGGCGAAGCGCTTCATAGACTATCTCCAGGCAGGAAGTCTTTCTCGTCATCCCCGCGAAGGCGGGGATCCATCTCCGGGCGTTGCGCCGTCGGGCTTGGTTGCGAGATGGATTCCCGCTTGCGCGGGAATGACAATGATTTGCGGTTATCGTCAGACGGCCCAGCAGCCGCAGCCCAGCGATCCCCAGAAGGTCTGGACATCGGCGGCCGGCGCATCGGCGCCCAGCGCCGCGGCATGGTCATGGCCATGGACGCCGCAGGCCGAATGGCAGCCACAGGCCGACGCCAGCTGCGCGCGCGCCTCACGGGTCTTGTGATAGCCGCCGAAGGTGGCGACCGGCGACCAGTCGGGCATGGGCTTTGGCAGGGCGGGCGCCAGCGGGGCATAATCGCCCTCGCCATGGACCACCTTGCCGCCGAGCAGGGTCAGGACCGATCGGATATGGACGATCTGATCCTCCGGCACCGCAAAATAGTCGGCCGACAGCAAGGCGAGGTCGGCCAGTTGCCCGGCCTTGATCTGCCCTTTCTTGCCGATCTCGTTGGAGAACCATGTATTCTCGTGCGTCCACATCGCCAGCGCCTTTTCCCGGCTGACGCGATTGTCGCCGCGATAGAGGGCGAAGCCGCCGACGGTGCGGCCGGTGACGAGCCAGCTCAAGGATACCCATGGATTGTAGCTGGCGACGCGGGTGGCGTCGGTGCCTGCACCAACCGGGATGCCCGCCGCGATCATGCGGGAAATCGGCGGGGTGCGCTCGGCTGCCTTGGCGCCATAGCGTTCCACGAAATATTCGCCCTGATAGGCCATGCGATGCTGCACCGCGATGCCGCCGCCCAGTGCGGCGATCCGGTCGATATTGCGGTCGCTGATGGTTTCGGCATGGTCGAAGAACCAGTTGATGCCCTGCAAAGGGATATCCCGATTCACCTTTTCATAGACGTCGAGCGCGCGGCCGATCGTCTCGTCATAGGTGGCGTGCAGGCGCCAGGGCCATTTATGTTCGGCGAGCAGGCGGATGACCGGCTCCAGATCGCCTTCCATGCTGGGCGCCATGTCCGGCCGGGGGTGGCGGAAATCCTCGAAGTCGGCGGCGGAATAGACCAGCATCTCGCCCGCGCCATTATGGCGATAGGTATCGTCGCCCTGCCCCGGCGTGACTTGGCGAACCCAGCCGGAGAAATCGGCCAGCTCCTCCTTCGGCTTCTGGGTGAAGAGATTATAGCTGATGCGGACGGTCAGTTGATCCTCCTGATGCAGCTTCTCGATGATCTCATAATCGTCTGGATAATTCTGGAAGCCGCCGCCCGCGTCGATCACGCCGGTCACGCCCAGCGCATTGACGTCGCGCATGAAGTGGCGGGTGGAATTGAGCTGATAGTCCTGCGGCAGCTTCGGCCCCTTGGCCAGGGTCGAATAGAGGATGGTCGCATTGGGCTGGGCCAGCAGCAGGCCGGTCGGGTTGCCAGCCGCGTCGCGGACGATCTCGCCGCCCGGCGGATTGGGCGTGTCCTTGGTATAGCCCACGACGCGCAGCGCGGCGGCGTTTAGCAGCGCGCGATCATAGAGGTGCAGGATGAAGACCGGCGTGTCGGGCGCGACGGCGTTCAGTTCGGCGATGGTCGGCAGGCGCTTTTCCGCGAACTGATGTTCGGTGAAGCCGCCGACCACGCGGACCCATTGCGGAGCAGGGGTACGGGCGACCTGGCTTTTAAGCATATCCATCGCCTCGGCCAGCGTCGGCACGCCGTCCCAGCGCAGCTCCATGTTGAAATTCAGGCCGCCGCGAATGATGTGCATGTGGCTGTCGATCAGGCCGGGGATCAGGCGATGGCCCCTGGCATCGATCACCGTCGCATCCGGCGCGGCGGCGCGCACCTCCGCTTCGCTGCCCACGGCCAGGAACTTGCCGTCGCGGATCGCGACCGCTTCCGCCACCGGATTGCTCCGGTCCAGCGTCGTCACCTTGGCATTGACGATGATCGTGTCGGTCATGGGGCTGTCCTTGGCTTGAGCAGGAAAGGGGGAGAGAAGGGCAGAGGCGGCCACCCCGGCCATGGCGTCGCGGCGGGTAATCACGCGTCGCCCTTTTGATTGTCGGCCTGATTATTCGGGAGCGTGCCCAGCACATGGTCGCGGCATTCGTTGCGCACGAAGCGGGTCAGTTCATGGGCATCGGCCCAGCGCCTGGCGAGCGGCACGATCTGTTCGCCGACCAATATGCCCAGCAGGCCGATCAGGGCCACCACCGGGGGCGCGGGCGAGCGCACCCCCAGCAGCGAATAGACGATGCCGACCAGGAGACCGGCGCCGAGGGAGAGAAGATAGACTTTCATCGCCGGTCTCCTGCGTCTGCGATCAGGCCTGGATGAAGGCGAGGATGTCGGCGTTCAGCACGTCGGCATTCACCGTCAGCATGCCGTGCGAATAGCCCTCGTAAATCTTGAGGGTCGCGTTCGGCAGGATCTGCGCCTGCAGCACGCCGGCATTCTTGTAGGGAACGACCTGGTCGTCATCGCCATGCAGCACCAGGGTCGGCACGGTGATCGCGGTCAGATCGTCGGTCTGGTCGGTTTCGGAGAAGGCCTTGATGCCTTCATAATGGGCCTTGGCGCTGCCCATCATGCCCTGGCGCCACCAATTGTCGATGACGGCCGGCTTCACGTCCGCGCCGTCGCGGTTGAAGCCGTAGAAGGGGCCGGCGGCGACATCGTGGAAGAATTGCGCACGGTTGGCGGCCAGGCCGGCACGCAGGCCGTCGAACACGTCCATGGGCAGGCCGCCGGGATAACGGTCGGTCTTCAGCATGATCGGCGGCACCGAACTGACCAGCACGGCCTTGGCCACGCGGCCTTCGGGCAGGCCATGGCGGGCGACATAAGCGGCCACTTCGCCGCCGCCGGTCGAATGACCGATATGGATGGCGTTCTTGAGGTCGAGATGGCGGGCGACGGCGGCGGCGTCGGCGGCATAATGTGCCATGTCATGGCCTTCGCTCACCTGGGCCGAGCGGCCGTGGCCGCGACGGTCATGGGCGACGACGCGATAGCCCTTCGACAGGAAGAACAGCATCTGCGCGTCCCAGTCGTCCGCCGACAGCGGCCAGCCATGGTGGAACATGATGGGCTGGGCGTCCTTTGGACCCCAATCCTTGAAGAAGATGTCGACGCCGTCATCCGTGGTCACGAAGCTCATGGGGATTTCCTTTGCTCGGGTGGGGAAAGGGGAGAGGGGGAGGGACCGGCGGTGCGTGGGGAGAGGGGGAGGCACCGCCGGCCCCTGGCGCAGGTCAGTGGCCGCCTTCGGAGGCGCCGAACATGGCCTTCGCATATTTGATGCCCAGGCCGTATGCGCCGCCAAATTCCTTGGCGATGCCGGTGGTGGACTCATAGGTTTCGGTGCGCGCCCAGTCGCGCTGCAGTTCCAGCATGTACTGGAGCGAGGTCATCGGCTTGGCGCCGAGCTGGATCATGCGCTGCACGGCGCGCTCATGTGCTTCCTCGCTGATGTCGCCACAGGCGTCGGCGATGAAATAGACGTCGAAGCCCTGGTCGATCGCGGAGGCGACCGGGCCGACGATGCAGACGCTGGTCCACAGGCCGGCGAAGATGATCCGCTCCTTGCCGATGCGGTTCACTTCCTCGATCACGGCGGCATCTTCCCAGGTGTTCATGCTGGTGCGGTCGAGCAGGGGCTGGCCAGGGAAGGCGTCGGTGATCTCGCTGAACATCGGCCCCGAAAAGCTCTTTTCGGCCACGGTGGTCAGGATGGTCGACACGCCGAACGACTTGGCGGCGCGGCTGATCAGGGCGGCATTGTTGCGCAGCAGTTCCGGCGCGATCGACTTGGTGGCGAAGGCCATTTGCGACTGGAAGTCGATCAGGACCAAAATATGGTCGGTCGGCGAGATGAGGGACTTGCCCGGCGTCGGCGTGGCGGTGATCGTCATGGGTCGGCTCCTTGGTTTCGAGCAGTCGTCGCTGCTGTGAAGACAGTGTTAGCCGGCGTGCCTGATCCGAAATATCCAGATAAAATGCACCGGCTTGTTCTAAAAAATAGAAATGGTCAGTCACTGGCCTGACGCGCGCGATCATAGCTGTCCGTCGCCGCCCGATCTTGGATCAGGCTGACATGTTAGCGATCATTCCGATGCAAAGGGGGCGCTCGCGCGCCGTGTCGTCAGAGGTCGATCAGTCCGCGCTTGATCGCCAGCGTCACCGCATGGGTGCGATCGGTCGCGTCGAGCTTCGAGAAGATCGACTTCATATGGCCCTTCACCGTCTCTTCGCTGATATCGAGTCGCGCCGCGACCTGCTTGTTGCTGTTGCCCCAGGCCGCCAGCGAAAGCACCGCGATCTCGCGCTCGGTCAGCGGGTCTTCCAGCACATGCAGGGCGATCGCGGTGGCGACGGTGGCGTCGAGATGCTTGCCGCCCAGATGCACGGACCGGATCGCGTCGAGCAGCTGCTTGCGCAGGCTGGCCTTGAGCAGATAGCCCATCGCCCCTGCGCGCAGCGCCTTGATTGCGCGGCCATCGCCCGAATAGGTGGTCAGCACGATGATCCGGGCGTCGGGATGGATGGCCCGGATCGCGGCGATCGCGTCGAGCCCCGGCATTTCCGCCATCTGCAGGTCCATCAGCACGATGTCGGGGCGCAACCGCGCATATTCCTCTACCGCGCGCCGGCCATTGTCCGCCTCGCCGACGATCCGCATGTCAGCCTGGGTCGCCAGCATCGCCCGCACGCCCTCACGCAGCAGCGCATGATCGTCCACCACCAGGATCGATATGGGGGTGATCGCAGGCTGCATGTCGTGGCTGTGGATCGGACCGGGCTGCATCGCGCCAGAGTGGCGTGTTCCGCTTCCCAAGTCCATGCGATAGTCGCGCCTCATCGCGGCGCGGCCGGCCATTGTGCGATGATCGTGCCCAGCACGTCGGCGGCGTTGTCGGGCTGGTCGAAGGTCCAGTTCAGGCCGGCGAACCGGCCGGGAGCGGGACCGGGAGAGAGATAGGCGTCCAGCGCCGCCAGCACGCCGGCCATCATCGCACGGGCGGCAGCGCGTTGCCCAACCTTCGTTGCCGCCGGATCGAGCAGCCGCAGCAGGCAGGCGATCGAACAGCTGTCGAGCCGGAGCGCTGCGCGCATCGCCACGGCGGCCAGCCGGCCCAGCCGTTCGGCATCCAGATCGTCGATTTCTCCCATGCCCACAATCATCAGCGACCGGCAGCGCACCGGCGGCGGCGGGCTGGACAGGATCATCGTCTCGCCGAACCTGCCGTCGAACAGGCCGCCCGCGCGCAGTTGCGACAAGGTGCCTGACAGGGCGGCGTCGAGCGCGCAGGCGCCAGGATCGATCCGGCTCGTGGCGGACAGGACCGGCATGCCGACGATCAGCAGATCGACATCGCTCGCGATCGGATCGACCGGCCCGGCGCGGAAGCGGACGGTGCGATATGTGCCGACGATCGGCGCATCCATGCTCGCCACCCTGTTGATCCTCCCGCCATGACGCAGCCGTGCGGGTCGGCGTCTCCTTGGGCCAAGCTAGAGGGACATGGCGCCCGCGTCGTGGCCAGGGCGCGCGGGATTTGGACAATCATGCGGAATTGCCGTGGTGGGAAAGGGGGAGGCGTGCATCCAGGCGTCCCGGCTACCAACGGCTTTGGTGGTTAACTTCTGTGGGAAGATTGGGAATGTCGGGCGCTTTCGGCGCGGCTCTTCATCAGCGGCTGGATGCGCGTGCCGAACGCTTCCACCCCTTCCAGGAAATCGTCGAAGGTCAGTAGCACGCCGCCGGTATTGGGCACCTGCGCCATTTCGTCCAGCATTCGTGCCACGCTGGCATAGCTGCCGACCAGCGTGCCCATATTGATGTTCACGGCCCCTTCGGGCGCGGCAAGCTGGCGCACATTGGTGTCGGTGTTGACGGTGTCCTTCGCGCCCTGGTCGGCCAGCCAGGCGATCGCCTCGATATCGACGCCGTCATTATAGCTTTGCCACTTGGCCATGGCCTCCTCGTCGGTCTCCGCCGCGATCACCATGACCAGCACGAACACCGACACGTCCCGGCCGGTCTGCGCCGTGAATTTCGCAAGGCGGTCATTGTTCAAGGCGAAGGCGGTCGGCGTGTTGACGCCCTTGCCGAGGCAAAAGGCATAGTCCGCCCATTTGGCCGAGAAGGCGAGGCCCGCGTCGGACGATCCGGCGCAGATGATCTTCATGTCGGCCTGCGGCTGGGGGCGGACCAGACAGTCATCCATCTGATAATATTGCCCCTTGAAGTCCGATCGACCGGTCTCCCACAATTCCCGAAGCACGCGGGCATATTCGTCGAGCACATCATAGCGATTGCGGAAATGCTCGTCCCCTGGCCAAAGCCCCATCTGGGTATATTCGGGCGGCTGCCAGCCGGTGATGAGGTTGAGGCCGAAGCGACCATGGCTGATGCTGTCGATGGTGTTGCACATGCGTGCGGCAAAGGCGGGCGGGATGATCAGGGTGGGGCAGGTGGCGAAGATCTTGATCTTCTCCGTCACCGCCGCAAGGCCGGCCATCAACGTGAAGCTTTCCAGCCCATATTCCCAGAATTGCGTCTTGCCGCCGAAACCGCGCAGCTTGATCATCGACAGCAGGAAATCGAGGCCATGTTTCTCGGCGCGCTGGGCGATGTCCTTGTTGAGGTCGAAGCTCGGCAGATATTGAGGGGCGTTCTCGCTGATCAGCCAGCCATTATTGTTGATGGGAACGAAAACGCCGACCTGCATGGCTTCAACTCCTGAGGAAGGGGAGGACGAGGCGATGGAAAGCATCCGGGTCGGTCACGTTGCAGGCGTGGCCGCCCCAATCGAAGCTGGCAGTCCTGGCCCATGCGATCGGCGCCGCGACATCGAGGGCGCTGGCATGGGGGACGAGGAAATCGTCGCGGGTGGCGATGGTCAGCACCTTGGCCACGGCCGTCAGGTCGAGCAGGTGCGGGCTATAGGCCTGCACGGCGGCGATCCGCTTTTCCATCGTGGCCGCGCCGGGGAAGGTAGCGAGATGATGCGCCAGTTCAGCCTTCAGCGCGTCGTCATGGGCCGCGATCCAGTCCGGCGGGAACAGGAACAGCGGTTGCGCCCGCAGGAACGCCTCGACACCGGCATGGCGCAACAGGGCCAGCCGCGTGTCGAAGCAGCGGCGGGTATGAGGCGACAGCGTCCGCCAGCCGTTGATGATGATCAGGCTGTCGAGCCGAGAGGTCGCGATCGCCAGTTCCATGCCGATCGCGCCGCCCAGCGCATGGCCGATGAAATGCGCGCTGCCGATGCCCAGCGCATCCATCAGGGCGATGACGTCGCCGGCCATATCCTCGACCGAGGTGGTTTCCGGCAATGTCCGATCGCTGCGGCCAGTGCCGCGATGGTCATAGGCGATGACGCGGAAATGCTCTGCCAGTGCCGGGATGTTCGGTGCCCAATAGCTGGCCGATCCGCCAAGCCCGCTCGACAGGATCAGCGGCGGGGCGTCTGCGCGCCCGTGGGTTTCATAATAGAGGCCGGCGGCCTCAGCCAAGATGCGCGACCGAGGCGATCTCGACCAGGCAATCGGGTTTCACCAGCTCGCACTTGATGCAGTAGCGCGCCGGCTTGTCGCCGGGGAAATATTCGGCATAGACAGTGTTGAAGGCCGCGTAATCGCCCAGATCCTTGAGGAAGATATGGTTCATGGCGATGTCCGCCATGGTGCCGCCGGCCGCCTCGACCGTGATCCTGATGACGTCCAGCACATGGCGGGTCTGCGCGGCGGCATCGCCGACATGCAGCACCGTGCCGCCTTCGCCCAGCGCCAGCACGCCCGAGACATAGATCGTATTCCCGGCCCTGGCACCCGCCGAATAGGGGGCAATCGGCGTCGGGAACTGGGGCGGGTCGATCGGTTCGAAGGGCATCAGATCTCCTTGGGCGGAAGCTGGCCGACGGCGGTGCGGAAATCGGCGACATTGCTCACCCAGCCGAAGAATTTCTCGACATTGTAGAGGCTCGCCTCGCGGATGAAGTCCGGCCCCAGATGATGCACCGCATCTTCCAGCAGCACGCCGAAATATTCGAGATGGAAACCGTCGCGCAGGGTCGATTCCACACAGACATTGGTGGCGATGCCGGTGAAGACCAGGGTGCGGATGCCGCGCGCGCGCAGCACGCTATCCAGTTGCGAGTTGAAGAAGGCGGAATAGCGCGGCTTGTGGACGCGCAGGTCGTTCTCCCGCGGCGCCAGCGCCTCCACCAGTTCATAGTCCCATCCGCCGCGCGCCAGGAATTTGCCCGCCAGGTCCGGCCGCGCCCGCATCGTCTTGAGCGCATTGGACTTGTGCCAGTTTGGCGACAGCGGCGTGCCGGCCTCGGCATAGCCGCTGTCCCAGCCATTCTGCAGGAAGATCACCGGCATGCCCGCGGCCCGCGCCACATCGACGACCTCCGCGATCCGGGGAATGACGCCCGCCGCCGGGCCGACGTCGAAGCCGGCCTCGTCGACATAGCCGCCCTTGCTGGCATAGGCATTCTGCATGTCGACAACGATCAGCGCTGTCGTCGCGGCATCGATCCGGATTGCTTCGGGGCGCGCCGGCAGCACCACGCAGGGGCCGGAACGGGACGGGGCGGGATCGACGATGGCTTCGCTCACCGGCGCAGGATTGAGCAGATGCACCCAATGGTCAAGCGCGGCCGTCATGGCTAAGGCGCGAGCCGGATATATCTCGGCTCTCGCCCTTCAGCGGGCTTTTGAGATTTTCGGGAAAATCTGGAGCGGGTGAGGGGAATCGAACCCCCGTCGTCAGCTTGGGAAGCTGCTGCTCTACCATTGAGCTACACCCGCGTCTGGACCGGCCATGGCATGGCCATGGGGCGCGGTCAACGGGGCTTGATGGACGCGCGCGAAATTAGCCGACCTGGCGTTTCGCCAGCTTGCGGGCGAGGGTGCGGCGGTGCATCCCCAGACGCCGGGCGGTTTCGGAGATGTTGAAGTCGCAATCCTTCAGCACCTCATGGATATGTTCCCATTCCAGCGTCTTGATCGATGTCGGGCGCGGCGCCAGCGGCGCGGCGGGGTCGCCGCCCGAGCGGGCGAAGGCGGCCTCGATATCGTCGGTGTTGGAGGGTTTCGCCAGATAGTTGGTCGCGCCGAGCTTGATCGCCTCGACCGCAGTGGCAATGCTGGCAAAGCCGGTCAGCACCACGATCAGCATGTCGGGATCATGGGCGTGCAGCGTCTGGACGCAGACCAGGCCCGATTCCGGGCCGAGCTTCAGATCGACCACGGCATAGCCGGGGCGGTTGCCCTTGAGCACCTCCTCCAGCGCGCCATGGCTGGCGGCGGTCAGCACGTCATAGCCACGCCGCTCGAACGAACGTTTGAGGGTCTTTGCAAAGGCCTCGTCATCCTCGACGATCACCAGCAGCCGTTCAGCTGTCATCTTCGCTGTCACTTTCCTCTTCCAGTGCGACCGTATCGAGCGGCAGGCGCAGCAGGATCAGCGCGCCGCCATCGGCGCCATTGCTGGCCGATACGCTGCCGCCCAGCTTGCGCACGACATTGACCACAAGGAAGAGGCCGAGGCCATGGCCTTCCTTGCCCTTGCTGGAGCGGTAGGGCTTGCCGAAATCCTCCAGCATCGCCTGCGAAAAGCCGCTGCCATTGTCGCGCACGGCGATGTTGAGCGAGGCGCTGTCGCGTCCGACCAGCAGGTCGATATAGGTGGCGCCGGCCTCACGCGCATTGTCGAGCAGATTGCCGACCGCCTGGCGGATCACCGGGTCGGCGATGATGCGCGGATAATCATGCGGGCCGAAGTCGCAGCGCAGCGGCATGCCGGGGTTAGCGCGGCGCCATTCGGCCGCAATGCCCTCGATGAAGTCGCGGACATTGGTGACGGCCGGCGCCTCGCCGCGCGCCTCGCCCGAGGAAAGAAGGATGCCGGTGACGATCGCCTTGCAGCGCAGGACCGCGCTCTGCATCTCGCCCACTTCCTCGACCAGAGCGGGATGCTCGGTGATTTCGGGCATGCGGCGCCAGTCGCCCAGCACCACGGCGAGCTGGGCGAGGGGGGTGCCCAATTCATGCGCCGCGCCCGAGGCGAGCAGGCCCATGCGGACGATATGTTCCTCCTCCGCCGCATGCTGCCGCATGCTGGCGAGATAGGCTTCGCGCGCCTGAAGGTTGCGGTTGATCCGGGTGATGAACAGCACCAGCAGCACCGCGATCATGGTGAAGCAGATCCAGGTGCCGATGATGTGCAGGTCGAACAGCCGGCCTGCCAGCCGGTCGCTCAGGTCGAGCGGGCGATAGTCGAGCGCCAGCAGGCCGGCGCACAGCGCCGACACGGCGGTGATGCCCCAGGCGCTCGCCCGGTCGAGCAGCAGCACGCCAAGCGCGACCTGGAGCAGATAGAGCGAGACGAAGGGGTTGGTCGCGCCGCCCGACAGATAGAGCTGGGCGGTCAGCAGCAGCACGTCGAACAATAGCGACACCGACAGTTCGGCGCGGGTGATGTCGGTCCGGGGGCGCAGCGCCGCAAAGCTGGCGGCGTTGACCAGCACGGCGACGGCGGCGACCAGCAGCATCGGGGCGAGGGGCAGGCGCACACCCATCAGGAACTGGACGATCAGGATCGTCACCAGCTGCCCGGCGATCGCAATCCAGCGCAGCTGGATCAGCAGCGCCATATTCTTGCGACCGGCGGCATCGGCGGGCCACTGGCTGGGCAGCCAGCGGCGCCTGACGGCTTGGGTCTCGCTCATTCCGCGCTGTCTTCTGGATCCCGACGCATGAGGAAGATGTAGGCGCCTGCGACCATCGCCGCCAGTATGAACCAGGTGATGGCATATTGGAGGTGATTGTTGGGGAAGCGGACGACGGTCAGGCCGCCGACCGGCGCGGTGTCGGGCGCGCAATTGGCGCCGGCATCGACGAAATAGTCCGCGACCGGCGGGGCGACATGCTGCGCGGCGGCGATCGCGGCGACATCGCGCGAATACCAGCGGCCGGCGGCGGGATCATTGCTGCGCAGGAAACCACCCTTGGGCTCGGTCAGGCGCAGCAGGCCGACGATCTGGACCTTGCCTAGAGGCCGGCTGTAGCGGGTGCGATTGTCCTGCGGCACGAAGCCGCGATTGACCATCAGGGTGAAGCCGGCGTCGGTCACCAGCGGCGTCATCACCCAGAAACCGGGGCCGCGCACGGTGACGGCCTGGGTCAGCACCGCCTTGTCATGCAGGAAACGGCCCGATGCGGTGATGCGGCGATATTCGTCGTCGCTGGTAATGCTGCGGGGGGCGGGGACGGGCGCGGCATGGATGCGGGCGTCGACCCGTGCGATCAGGTCGCGCTTCCAGGCGAGGCGATAGACTTGCCAGCTGCCGAGCGCGCAAAGACCGGAAAACAGGATGAGGGCGATCAGCGTCAGGCCGATCGTAAAGCGCGGGGAGCGCCGGCGGCGCCCCCCGATCTTCGCGGATGTCACGGCATCTCGCTCATATTGTGCATCGCCGACATGTCGGCGTGCGGCATCATGTTCGCGTTGAGGTGGAACATGACCCACATCGAACCCGACAGCACGATGACGACCAGGACGATGGTCAGCATCATCGCCATGAACGACCAGCCGCCTTCGACGCGGGTGTTCATGTGCAGGAAGTAGATCATGTGGACGATCACCTGCACCGCGGCGAAGGCCATGATGACGATGCCGGTCAGCTGGGGATTGCCCAGCACGCCCGACATCACCAGCCAGAAGGGAATGGCCGTCAGGATCACCGACAGGCCAAAGCCGATCATGTAGCTGCCGAAGCTGCCATGCGATCCTTCTTCATGATGGTCATCGTGATGATCGTGCCCATGACCGTGGGCGTCGTGGCTATGGACAGCGTCGCTCACCGCAGGACTCCCATCAGATAGACAAAGGTGAAGACGCCGATCCAGATGACGTCGAGGAAGTGCCAGAACATCGACAGGCACATCAGGCGACGCTTGTTGGCCGGGATCAGACCCTTCTTGGCCACCTGCACCATCAGCGTGATCAGCCAGATCGAACCGAAGGTGACGTGCAGGCCGTGGGTGCCGACCAAGGTGAAGAAGGCCGACAGGAATGCCGAACGCCACGGACCCGCACCTTCATGGATGAGGTGCGAGAATTCGTAGAGTTCGATGAACAGGAACGCCCCGCCGAACAGGAGGGTGACGAACAGCCAGCCCTGGGTGGCGCTGATCCGGTTCTTTTCCATCGCCAGCATGGCGAAGCCGTAGGTGATCGACGAGAAGAGCAGCATCGCGGTGTTGAGCGCGATGAGCGGCAGGTCGAACAGATCCTTCGGGCCGGGGCCGCCGGCAAAGCTGCCGCCGAGCACGGCATAGGTGGCGAACAGGATGGCGAAGATGAGGCAGTCGCTCATCAGGTACATCCAGAAGCCCAGCATGGTGCTGTGGCCTTCGTGGAGGTGCGGCTCCTCGGGCAAATGATATGCCCGAGGTTCCGTGGTTGCAGTTGCGCTGCTCATGTCAGTCAGACTCCAGCGGCGAGGATTCGCGTGCGCTCTTCCTCGGTGCGCGTCACATCCTCGACGGGGATGTAGAAGTCGCGCTTGTAGTTGAAGGTGTGGCCGATGGCGACCGCGACGATGCCGATGAAGCTGAGGCCCGCGAGCCACCAGATGTACCAGATCAGCGCGAAGCCGCAGAGCGTCGACAGGGCGGCAAGGATGACGCCGGCGCCGGTGCTGCTGGGCATGTGGATCGCCTGATAGCCGGTCAGCGGACGCTGATAGCCATTCTTCTTCATGTCCGCCCAGCTGTCGGCGTCATAGACGACCGGCGTGAAGGCGAAATTATACTCCGGCGGGGGCGAGCTGGTCGCCCACTCCAGGGTACGGCCATCCCACGGATCGCCTTCGACCTTCAGTTCGTCGCGCTTCCAGATGGAGATGGCGAACTGAAGCAGCATCGCGCCGATGCCGGCCGCGACGATGGCGGCGCCGATCGCGGCAATGACGAAGTAGATCTGCAGCGACGGATCGTCGAACACGCGCATGCGACGCGTCACGCCCATCAGGCCCATGATGTACAGCGGGGTGAAGGCGAGCCAGAAGCCGACCTGCCAGCACCAGAAGCTGACCTTGCCCCAGAACACGTTCAGCTTGAAGCCGAAGGCCTTGGGCCACCAGTAGTTGATCGCCGCGAACAGGCCGAACAGCACGCCGCCGATGATCACGTTATGGAAGTGCGCGATCAGGAACAGCGAGTTGTGCAGCACGAAGTCCGCCGGCGGAACGGCGAGCAGAACGCCGGTCATGCCGCCGACCGTGAAGGTCAGCATGAAGGCGACGGTCCACATCATCGGCAGCTCGAAACGGATCTTGCCGCGATACATGGTGAAGAGCCAGTTGAAGAGCTTCGCACCCGTCGGGATCGAGATGATCATCGTCGTGATGCCGAAGAAGCTGTTGACGCTGGCGCCCGAGCCCATGGTGAAGAAGTGGTGCAGCCACACGAGGTAGGACAGCACCATGATGCAGCAGGTCGCGTAGACCATCGAGGTGTAGCCGAACAGGCGCTTGCCCGAGAAGGTCGAGGTGACTTCCGAGAAGACGCCAAACAGCGGCAGGATGAGGATGTAGACTTCCGGGTGACCCCAGATCCAGATCAGGTTCACGTACATCATCGGGTTGCCGCCGAAGTCGTTCGTGAAGAAGTTGGTGCCGGCATAGCGGTCGAGCGACAGCAGGACCAGCGTGGCGGTCAGGATCGGGAAGGAAGCGACGATCAGGATGTTCGCGCAGAGCGAGGTCCAGGTGAACACCGGCATCTTCATGAGGGACATGCCCGGCGCGCGCATCTTCACGATGGTCGCGATCAGGTTGATGCCCGACAATGTCGTGCCGACGCCTGCCACCTGCAGCGCCCAGATATAATAGTCGACACCCGTGGCCGGGCTATAGTCGATCCCCGAAAGCGGCGGATAGGCGAGCCAGCCGGTCTGGGCGAATTCGCCCAGGAACAGCGAGGCCATCACCAGCACCGCGCCGCCCGTGGTCATCCAGAACGAGAAATTGTTCAGGAAGGGGAAGCTGACGTCGCGGGCGCCGATCTGCAGCGGGACGATATAGTTCATCAAACCAGTGATGAACGGCATCGCCACGAAGAAGATCATGATCACGCCGTGGGCCGTGAACACCTGGTCATAATGATGGGCGTTGAGATAGCCCTCGGACCCGTTGAAGGCGAGCGCCTGCTGGAGGCGCATCATGACGGCGTCGGCAAAGCCGCGCAGGAACATGACAAGGCCGAGCACCATGTACATGATGCCGATCTTCTTGTGGTCCACGCTGGTGAACCATTCCTTCCAGAGATAGCCCCAGAGCTTGAAATAGGTCAGCGCCGCAACGACGGCCGCGCCGCCCAGCACCACCGCGCAGAATGTCGCGACGACGATGGGTTCATGCCATGGGAACGCGTCCCATGTCAGACGACCGAAGATCATCTGTGCTGTTGTGAGTGTACCGGTCATGTCTCTTACCGATGCTGCGCGTGCGCGTCAGCGCCGCTGTGAGAGGAGTGATCGGCCGGGGCCTTTTCGGCACCGGGCGCATCGGGGGCGGTTTCCTTGCCCTCGTTGCGATCGGTCTGGTCGATCACATGGCTGTTGGGGAAGTCGTACTGGAGGCCTTCGGTCTCCTTGGCCGACTCCTTGCCCGCGCCGCCCATCTGGTTGATGTGCATCAGCTCGCCCATGCAACGCTGGCCGGGCTTGGGGCAGAGATTGACGACCGCGTCGAACAGCTTGGCATCGGCGGTCGAGAAATAGGCGACGGGCGCCTTTTCGCTGGGGTTGGCCAGGTTCAGATAGACATTGCGGTCGAGCGACGCATTGCTGGCCTTCACCTTGGCGACCCAGGCGTCAAAGCCGGCCTGGTCCAGCGCCTTGTAGCCGAAGCGCATGTGGGTGAAGCCCGCGCCCGAATAGTTGGCGGAGAAGCCGGTGCCGGTGACCGGCTTGTTGGCAACGGCGTGGAGCTGCGTCTTCATGCCGGGCATCGCGTAGATCTGGCCGGCGAGTTCAGGGATATAGAAGCTGTTCATCACGGTCGAGGCAGTGATGTCGAAACGGACCGGAACATTGGTCGGCAGCGCCATTTCATTGACGGTGGCGATACCCTGTTCGGGATAGATGAAGAGCCATTTCCAGTCGAGCGCCACGACCTGGACGACCAGCGGCTTGACCTTGGGATCGATCGCGGTCTGCGCGTCGATGCGGTCGAGCGGACGATAGGGGTCCAGCTTGTGGGTGCTCACCCAGGTCAGCGCGCCCAGGCAGATGATGATGAGGAGCGGGGCCGACCAGATGAGCAGCTCCAGCTTGGTGGAATGATCCCAGTCGGGGTCATATTCCTTTTCGACCGCCTTGTTCGCGGCGCGGTAACGCCAGGCGAAATAGACGACCAGTGCCATGACGGGGATGACAATGAGGAGCATCAGCGCGGTCGAGATCAGGATCAGATCGCGCTGCTGCACCGCAATGTCGCCCGACGGGTTCATCACGACCCAGTTGCAGCCCGCCAGCGGCGCCGCAAGGATCGCGGAGGACCAGCGCAGAAGCCGGCTCCAGTTGGGTGAGAGAGGGTGTGACATGGCGCGCGGTTACCGATTCCGCACGCCATGCGATAGTGGGCAATTTGTCCAATTATGTGCGGACGCAAAAAATGTTTCACATGTGGGATACTGCTTAGACTCTGTGGGTTTTCTGTTATGTTGCCATTCTCTGGCCGTCGGGAGACCCAAAACAGGCACCGTCGGCCCAGCCAGGGAGCGGATGCCTATGACTTCACAGGCCATTGCCTTCACCTCCAGTTCGCTTGAGGATGATGCGCGCAAAATCAATGCACGCGACCACAGCATTGCACCGGGAGACATCTCCATTGGTGTGATCATTGGCCGCACCTCCGAATTTTTCGACTTCTTCGTTTACGCCATTGCTTCGGTTATCGTTTTTCCGAACCTGGTCTTTCCCTATGTCGATGCCCTGACGGGCACGCTCTATTCCTTCGCGATCTTCGCCGTCGCCTTCATCACGCGTCCGATCGGGTCGCTGATCTTCATGGCGATCGACCGGCGCTATGGCCGCGGGACCAAATTGACGGCGGCCCTGTTCCTGCTGGGCGGGTCGACCGCGGCGATCGCCTTTATGCCCGGTTATGCGACGATTGGCCACTATGCCGCTGTCGTTCTGGTGATCCTGCGCGCGGCGCAGGGCATTGCGCTGGGCGGGACATGGGATGGACTGGCGTCGCTGCTGTCGCTCAACGCGCCGCCGCACCAGCGTGGCTGGTATGCGATGGTGCCGCAGCTCGGCGCGCCGCTGGCGCTGCTGGTGGCGAGCGGTCTGTTCGCCTTCTTCCTGCTGACGCTATCGGAAGCGGACTTCCTCGACTGGGGTTGGCGCTATCCCTTCTTCGTCGCCTTCGCGATCAACGTCGTGGCGCTGTTCGCCCGGCTGCGCATCGTGGTGACACATGAGTTCGAGCGTCTTTTCGAGCAGAAGGATCTGGTGCCGTCGCAGGTGCTGCCGACGGTCAAGGCGGAAGGGCGCAACATCATCATCGGTGCCTTCGCGCCGCTGGCGAGCTTTGCCCTGTTCCACATGGTCACCGTGTTTCCGCTCAGCTGGGTGGTGCTGTTCACCGATCAGCCGATCGATCGCTTCCTGGTGATCGAGATGATCGGCGCATCGGTCGGCCTGCTGGCGATCGTGGTGTCGGGCTTCATCGCCGACCAGATTGGTCGTCGCTCGCTGCTCGGCTGGTCGGCCCTGGGCATCGCAATCTTCGCGGTGGTGGCGCCGCTGCTGCTCAATGGCGGGGATCTGGGCGAGGTCGCCTTCATGATCCTGGGCTTCATGCTGCTGGGCCTGGCGTTCGGCCAGTCGTCGGGCGTGGTCGCCTCCAACTTCGCGACCGAGGCGCGCTATACCAGTTCGGCGCTGACGTCGGATCTGGCCTGGCTGGTCGGTGCCGGCTTCGCGCCGCTGCTGGCGCTGCTGCTGTCGGTGAAGTTCGGCCTGGCCGCGTCGGGCATCTACCTGCTGTCGGGCGCGGTTGCGACGATGGTGGCGCTCTACGTCAACAAGGAACTGGCGGCGCGGGATCGCTGATCCCGGCCGACGGCCTTGGCAAAATGGGAAGCGTGATCGGCCCGGCCGGTCACGCTTTTTTTGTCGCTGCGACCCGTGCTTTCATCCGGGCGAGGCCCTTGCGGTCGAACCAGCCGATCGGGCCGGGGCGGGGGCGCCAGCGCGGCAGCCAGTCGGGATAGAGGCTGACCAGGTCGCGCGGCAGGCCGGCAGGACCGACCCGGCTCATGATGTCGGAGACGATGCGGTTTTGATAATAGCGGACCGAATAGTTGATCAGCCGCTTGTAGTGCATTCGCCAGGTCAGCGGCCGGGTGAGGCCGACCGGTTCGCAGGCGAAGCCGGCGCCCTCGCAGGCCAATACCCGCTCCAGTTGCCAGTCGGCGTCGCTTGCCAGATCGGTATGCGCCCAGGAGGCGACCAGCCCGTCGTCGCCGACCAGATCGTCGGGCAGGCGCAGGCCACTCGCCCGGATGGCGGCGACGAAGCGGCCGGACAGGGCATAGAGATCGCCGAAGATGCCGCGCTCGATCCGCAGGTTGCGGCGATAGGTTTCCACTTCGCGACCATTGACCGGCATGCCGGCGGCGGCGTTGGCCTGCGGGTGGGCGGCAAGGTCGGCCACCAGCGCGTCGATCGATCCGGGCGCGATCTGGGCATCGCCGTCGAGGAAGATGACGGCATCCTCCGTGCCGGTGAGCAGGTGGTGGACGAAATGGTTCCAGGTGCGCGACTTGCCGCCGGCGGCGATGTCATGGACGATCACATGGGCGCGGCCGGCGGCGGCGGCGCGGGCACGCGCCACGGTGCGGTCGGTGGTGCCGTTCACCAGCACATGGAAGATCGTGTCCGGGCGGTCGAGCGGCAGCGAGCCGAGACAGCCGGCGATCCGACGTTCCTCCTGATGGGCGAAGATGGCGACGGCGACGACCATGGCGAGATCAGCGGAAGTCCCAGCCCTGCTGGCCATGTTCGACGGCGTCCGGGCCATCGGCTTCGGCCTGGGGCGTGGCACGCAGCGGCACCAGGATCGAGACGATCAGCGCGGCGATGGCGGTGCCGACCAGCGCCCACAGTGCAATCACGACCAGACCGATCGCCTGGGCGAGCAGGCTGGCGGTGGCGGTGATGCCGGCGTCGAACCCGACCCCGCCGAGCAACGGCAGGACGAACAAAGGCAGCAGCAGCGCGCCGGTCGCGCCGCCCAGGCCATGGACGGCGGAGATATGGGCGGGATCGTCGATCCAGGCGCTGGCGAAACCGGCGCCGATGCGGGCGATGATCGCGGCGGCGAGGCCGACCAGCATCGCCCCGCCGGTGCCGACCAGGGCGGCCGATGCGGAAATGGCGGCGAGGCCGGCAATGGCGCCGGATAGCAGGCCGGTGGCACTGGCATGGGCGCCGAGCAGCCGGTCGACCAGCGCCCAGCCGAGGCTGGCGGCGCAGGCGGCGAAGAAGAGGTTGAGGATCGCGGTGGCGGCATCGTCGGTGGCGCCCAGCGCCCAGCCGCCGACCGCACCGGCATAGCCGACCCAGAAGAGCGCACCGCCGGCGATGGCGAGGATATGGGCATGGCCGCCACCCTGGGCATCGCGGGGGCGCCCGGCGACGAGGGCCAGGGCAAGGGCGGAGAAGCCGGCCAGGACATGGACGACCAAGCCACCGGCAAAGTCCATCGCGCCAAGCTGTGCCAGCCAGCCGCCGCCCCACATCCAGTGGGTGATCGGGGCGAAGACCAGCAGCAGCCAGAGCGGCGCGAAGGCGGCGACCCAGCCAAGGCGGGCGCGGCCGGCGATCGCGCCGACGGATATCGCCCCGGCCAGTACGGCAAAGCCCATCTGGAACAGGACGAAGGCGGATTCGGGCACGGTGAGGCCATCGCGCAGCGGGGCGAGATTGGCGAGCAGCAGATTGCTGCCGCCGCCCAGCCATTCGCTGCCCGGCGCATAGGCAAGGCTGTAGCCGGCAAGGCCCCAGCCTAGCAGGATCGTCGCGCCAGCGACCAGCGTCTGGGCCATGGCGGCGAGCCCGTGGCGGACATTGGCAAGCCCCGCATGACGCAGCATCAGGCCCGGCAGCGCGGCGAGTAGCAGCAACAGGGCGCAGGCGATCATCCAGCCCGTGTCGCCGCTGTCGGGCGCCGCCACCTGGGCTGCGGCCGGCTGGGCCAGCAACAGGGCGGCAAGAACGGGCAGGGCAAGGGCTGGGCGCATGGAGGAAGGTCCGGTTGGGGTCAGGTCGCCCTGACTAGCGCGGGCAGGGTAAAGACTTCCATAAGCATGGTAATGTTCCGGCAGGTTGATCCGCCGCCGCGCTGTTCAGAAACCCTCGGTGCCGCACTGGATGCGGCCGGTGCCTTGATTTTCGACGGTGCAGATCGGCTTGCCGGCGACGCTGACATCGCCCGATCCGGTCGAGCGGATGCTGACCGGGCCGTTGGCGGTGAGGGCGACATTGCCCGAGCCGTCGTTGAGGATCGCGGCCTGGCGCGCGACCAGATGGTCGGCAACGATCGCGCCGGGGCCGCTGATGCGCAGATTGGCGACGCCGGCGGTGCCGGCGAGCGTGGTGCGGCCGCCGCCGGCGAGCGTGACCTGGAGATTGTCGAGTTGGAGCGAGGCGACGCTGACATCGCCATTGCCGCCCTGAACGATCTCGCCATTGAGGCCCTTCATCGCGCTGACCGCGACGGCGCCGCCGCCGGTCAGGACGACGCGGTTCACTTCGCCGGTGGAGAGGCGGATGGTGGCGGGGCCAAGACCCTTTTCGCCCGGTTCGGGCTGCTCCATCGAGATGATGGCGAGGCGGCCCGAAACATCGACGCGCAGCCGGTCGAGCGCGCGCTGGTCCCCCTCCGCCCGCGCCGAGACGCCGGTGCCGGTGGTGATGATGACCGTGACCGGGGCGTCGACGCGGATCTGGTCGAAGCTGGTGATGGTATAACCGCGGGTGGCGGCGCTGGCGGGGGAAGCCCCGGCCAGTGCCGCCGCCGCTGCCAGCATCAGGGGCCGCAATGCGCTTCGCCCGGTCCCATCGTGTTCGTCGTGCATTGCGCCTTGCCCTTCACCTTGACGTCGCCGGTGCCCATGATCTTGATAGCGACCGGACCGTCGGAGGCAAAGTCCATGTCGCCGGTGCCCATGACTTCGGCGGCGGCACGGCCGAGCTTCAGCCCGGCGGCATAGATGTCGCCGGTGCCGGTGATCGACAATTCGCCCTGATCGGCGGTGCCGGCGAGGGTGATGCTGCCCGATCCGGTGATTTCCGCCTTGAGGCTGCCAAGCTTCACCTGGCCGATGTCGAGATCGCCCGAACCGGTGAGCGAGAGGGCGAGTTCGGTCCCTTCCGCCTTGTCGAGGGTGAAGTCGCCCGAGCCGGTGACGTCGATCGCGCGGATGGCGGGCAGGGTGACATGGATGGTCGCGCCCTTGCCGCCGTCGACCTTGTTCCACATGCCTTCGGACTTGCGGCCGATCTGGAGCGTGTCGGCCTTGGTCCGGATGTCGAGCAGGGCGACCGACTTGGGATCGCCATCGGCGGTGACCGAGAATTTGGGGCCGATGGTGACGACGACATTGTCAGGTCCGGTCACGTCGATGCGGCTGAAATCCTTGAGTGCGGCCCAGTCCTGCGGGGTACTGGCGGCGGCTGGGGATTCGCCGTTGCCACCGCCAGCCTGATGGTCGTTGCCGCGCGAGCAGGCGCTGGTGGCAAGGCCGATGGCGAGCAGGGTGGCGAGGGTCAGGTGATGGGACAGGGGCAGGCGCGGCATCATTATCTCCATGCTGTATTATCTTTACAATACACTCTTGCCGTGGCGGTTCCAAGCCCCCTTGTTCGTCGGGCAGGATAAGGCATGATATCTGCAGGATAAAAGAAGGGTATTCCACCGATGCGCAAGCTGTTTTCCGCCCTGCCGCTGGTCGCGATGATGGGAGCGGCGGCCAGCGCCGCGCCGGCTGAGGATGATCTGACGGCGCGCGGCGCGACATGGTGGCGCCATGTCCAGATATTGGCGGCGGACGACATGCAGGGGCGCGGCACCGGCACGCCGGGCTATGACAAGGCGGCCGACTATGTGATCGGCCAGTTTCAGGCATTGGGGCTGAAACCCGCCGGGGTCGAGGGCTATAAGCAGCCGATCGCCTTTGTCGAGCAGACAGTGCTGTCGGGCGAGAGCAGGGCCAGCCTGGTCGGCGCGAGTGGCGAGACGGCGTTGGCAGTGCCGGGCGACATCATCTTTTCCGGCAGCGGCGGCCCGGTGCCCGGCGCGATCGACGCGCCGATGGTGTTTGCGGGCTATGGCCTGCATCTGCCCGAAGTGGGCCATGACGATTTTGCCGGGCTGGACCTGAAAGGCAAGATCGTGGTGGTCGTTTCGGGCGGGCCGGCGGAGATCAGCGGCGCGCTCAAATCCCATGCCCGATCGGAGCGGGGCCACTGGCTGGCGGCGCAGGGGGCGGTCGGCATGATCAGCCTGGTGACGCCGGGGCAGGTCGAGATTCCCTGGGACCGGCGCAAGGCGCTGGCGAGCGCGCCGGCGGTCTATTATGAGGATGTGGCGATGCGCGACACGCAGACGCCCTTCCTCAATGCCCAGTTCGACCCGGCCCGGTCGGCCGACCTGTTCGCCGGCAGCGGCGAGGATTTCGCCGCGATCGCGGCGGCGGCCGATGCGTCCAAGCCGGTTGCCAGCTTCCCGCTGACGCTGCGGCTCAAGGCGGCGGTCGCGGCCAAACGGGTGGCCTTGTCCTCGCCCAATCTGGTGGCGGTGATGCCGGGCAGCGACCCCAAGCTGGCCAAGGACTATGTCGTGCTGTCGGCGCATCTGGACGGCTATGGCGTTGGCACGCCGATCAAGGGCGACGCCATCTATAACGGCGCGCTGGACAATGCGTCGGGCGTCGCCAGCCTGATCGAGATCGCCAAGGCGTTGAAGGCGAGCAAGGTGAAGCCGAAACGATCCATCCTGTTCACCATCGTCACCGGCGAGGAAAAGGGCCTGTTGGGATCGCGCTATTTCGCGCGGCGGCCGACCGTGCCGAGCAAGAGCATCGTCGCCGACCTCAATTTCGACATGGCGCTGCCGATCTTCAAGCTGACCAGCGTGACCCCGGTCGGCTATGACCAGAGCAGCCTGGGCCAGGATGCGGCGGCGGTGAGCGAGGCGATGGGCCTGCCGATCACGCCCGATCCCTTCCCCGACCGCAACGTCTTCATCCGGTCCGACCAATATGCCTTCATCCGCGAGGGGATACCGGCGCTGTTCTTCAAATATGGCTTCAAGGCCGGGACGCCGGAAGCGACGGTGGAGAAGGCCTGGCGCGCGAACATCTATCATTCGCCCTTCGACGACGCGAACCAGCCGGTGATGCCGGCCGAGACGGCGAAGCTGAACGATTATGTGACCGCGGTGACGCTGCGGGTCGCCAATGCGGACACGCGGCCGAGCTGGAACAGCGACAGCTTCTTCAAGCGGTTCGTGAAATAGGCGGTTCGTGAAATAGGGCGCAGGGCGAGCGGCGGAGAACGATCATGAACCAGGCCAGGCGCGTGCTGACCGGATGCGGGCTGGTGGTGGGGGCGGCGGGCTTTTTCCTGCTGGGCATAGGGGTGTCGCCGCGCGCGGCGCATCGGCAGGAGGCGCCGCCTTCTGCCATGTCGTCGGGCGGGCCGGTATCGTCGCCGTCGGGCCGACGGATATTCTCTCCCTCGATTGCGGGAGACCCCTATGTTTTGCAGCAATGGAAGGTGGCCGTCGAGAAGATGGAGCGGCGCTGCCGGGAGGCGGGGGAATTTTGCGCCGAAGCCAAGGCTGCTAGGGAACAGATGGACGAAATACGATAATCGATCGGTTATGGGTTGAGCTTTGCTTGCCGGGGGCGCCTTCGCGATGCCGGCTTCATCCAATGACGATGTCGCTGGCGTAAAGCTGGATGCCGACGCTGAACTGAATTTGGGCAATCAGCGCGGCGGGGGCCGCGCCGCTGCCATCGGGATCGAAGAACAGCATCCTGCTGTCCTGCGCATAGAGGAATCGATCATTGGCATCGGTTGCCACGCCGTTGGCATTGCTGGAAAAATTGCTGTCGTCCACGCTGGTCAGGCCACCTACGGCGCGGCCGGCCACGATCAGCCGATCCACGCCCTGTTCGAAATCGCGGACGGTATCGCCGCCTTCGGCCAGGTCGCGCCAGACGAAGCGATCCTTGCCGGCGCCGCCGAGCAGGCGATCGGCGCCGAGGCCGCCATAGGTCCTGTCATTGCCCGCGCCGCCGGCGACGGCATCGTCCCCGGCGCCTCCGTCCACTATGTCGCGGCCTTCACCGCCATCGAGTTGGTCATTGCCGCTGCCGCCATAGAGCCGGTCGTCGCCCCATTCGCCCCACAGGATATCGGCGCCGTCGTCGCCGAACATTATGTCCGCGTCCGACCCGCCATAAAGTATGTCATCGCCGGCATCGCCATGGATGCGATCATCGCCGTTGCCACCCGAGAGCGTATCGCGATCATCGCCGCCATATAGGCGATCGGCACCGTCGGCGCCGACAATGTCGTCCGCGCCGGCGCCGCCAAGGATGAGATCCGTGCCCGCGCCGCCATCCAGGCTGTCGCCGCCGCCCCGGCCGAACAGCACGTCATCGCCGCCATCGCCCCTGAAATCGTCGTGCATGTCGCCGCCGATCAACCTGTCCCTGCCATCGCCGGCCCGGATGATCGCCTCGCGAGGGCCGAGCAGGACATAATCGTCGCCCGTGCCCAGATAGGCGATCAGCACTTCGATGCCGTGGATCGTGACCAGGGTGCGCGGGGCTGTGCCGTCGCCCGCATCGGCGGTGATGCGTTCGAAATTGGGCAGGATCTTCAGCTTCTGCGTCATTTCGCTGAGGTAGAGATAAGCGAGGTCGGTGCCCTCGCCACCGTCGATCCGGCTGCCGAACACGTCCGAATAGCGGCTGGCAATGCCGAGATGGATGCGGTCTCCACCCGATCCGCCGAGCAGTACGTCCCGGCCGCCGCGGCCATAGAGAATGTCATTGCCGCCGCGCCCGACGATCCGGTCGCGACCGGTGGTGCCGCTCAGAATATTGTTATTCTTGGTTCCGTAGCGATTGGCCATGACGGTCGATCCTTCTCCAGTCCCCTATTGGCGCGAGACCGATGACGGGACGGCGGATTTGTGCGCGCGATATTATATCGATCCGCCCGGCTTGGAAAGCATGGCGGCCAATTGCGCAGGGCTTGCCCTATGGTGCTGGCGTGGTCTGGCGTGGCTAGCGCCGGGGCCTGCAATTGCCGATGCGGGCGCCGGTGATCGACATGAGAAATTCCATGTCGCCATCCATGGAGGCGCCCTAGTCACGACTGGCCCGGCAGGGAATGGTTGCCGGGCCTGCTGGTCAGCCTAGCGCCTTGGTCACGACACCAATGGCCTGATCGATGGCCTGCGCCCGATCGCAGTTGGCGGCGCATTTCCCCTTCTGATATTCCAGCTTCTGGAGCAGGTCGCGCGCTGCATCGGGATTGCCGAGGCGGATTTCGGCCAGCGCTAGGCCCGACATGGCGCCGGGATGGCCGCTGCGCCCATGGGGCAATGCCCGTTCGAAATAGCGCCGTGCGCCTTCGGGATTGTTGAGCGCCAGCGCCGTCACCCCTTTCAGGAAGCGCGCCTCAAGATCGTTCGATCCGCTCATGATCCTGTCCAGCGCCTTGTCGGCCTGGGCATAATGGCCTTGCTGCATCAAATGGCGGACCTGGCCATATTGCGGCGATCGAAAATCCCCATAGACGCCCGAATCGACGTTGTAGAGATTGTCCCAGCTGGGACGGAGCCCTTCGTAAGAGCGGGCCTGATCGGGCGACTGGGCTGTCGCCGGGGCGGCGAGTACGGAAGCGATTACCGGTAGAAGAAACGCGAAACGCATCGGGGCACTCCTTCGCTAGACGAAAGGAGGTTATGGTGACAGCAGGGGCCTGTCAATTTTGGTTTCAATTCGGAACTGTTGCCGGCAATCCGGGGCAATTGTTCGATATCCGATGCCTTCTTCAGCCACATGGCTATCGGCTCGACACCGAGCCGCGCTCAGCGCCGGGGCCTGCAATTGCCGACGCGGGTGCCGGTGATCGACATGAGAAATTCTGCGTCGCCACCCATGGGGCTGCCCAGATCGCGGGCGGGCGCGCTGTTGACCTCGAACAGGCGGATGTTGCGTTTTATCTCGACACTGCGCGGGCCGATTTCGCCTTCCAGCTTGCCCTGCATCCGCACCCCCGGCCCGAGCCAGCAGCGCTGATTGCCGTGTATGGCGGCGCCGTCGCCGTCCAGTTTCCATTGCCGGCAATAGCTGGACGTGCCGGGGCCGGCGAAACTGTCGTCCAGCATGGTTTCGATCGTCGCGTCGATCGTGCCGTCGGGGATGCACAGGTTCCAGGTGCGGATCGGCAGGGTGCGGGTGCTGAAATCGCGGATCACGGTCTGGTGCTGGCTGAACGCCCATTGGCCCGCGAGGATCGGGTTGGGGCGGCCGGTGACGACGATCGGCGGCCCCTTTGGCGGGGCGGGCGGCTGGTCCGGCGGGGCCGGGGACAGGGGTGGCGTGGCTGGAGGCGGGCCGGCCATGGCGGCGACGGCGGCCGGCGCGGGCGGGGGCAGGGGCGCGGACACCGGCACGACCTCATCCTCGAAACTGGCGATCTTGGCGTTGATGCAGGCCTTGCCACCGGTCGGATCGCTGACGCCCTCGCGCACGCAGGCGCTGAGCATCGCGCACATGATCCGGTCGATCCGGGCGTCGCCGCTGGAAC
>NZ_JBXGSI010000018.1:0-128860 GCF_056790315.1 Sphingobium sp. VMM | reverse complement strand
GGGTGGGCGCGGGACAACCCCGATCCAAGAGGAGGGCTCAGCCTCCCGTTTCATCACAGGAGGACGGATGCCCGATATCGACCGGCGCACGGCGCTGACTGCCACGGGCCTTGCCGGCCTGGGCCTCGCCCTTCCCGCTGACGCCCTTGCCCAGACGGCCAACAGCCTGGACGCGCGCAAGCCGGGCCTGCCGCTCAAGTCCGGGCATCTCCATATGGGCACCGGCGCCGGGACGCAGGGGCGGATCGGCATCACCAATCTCTATCTGACCCGCGACGACCGGCCCTGGCTGCCGGTGATGGGCGAATTTCACTTCACCCGCTTCCCGAGCGAATATTGGGAAGAGGAATTGCTGAAGATGAAGGCGGCCGGTGTCGGCATCGTCGCCTCCTATGTGCTGTGGAACCATGTCGAGCTAGCGCCCGGCAGGATCGACTGGACCGGCGACCGCGACATCGGGCGCTTCGTGCGGCTCTGCCAGAAACATGGCCTGCTCTTCTTCCTGCGGCCCGGCCCCTGGGGCCATGCTGAGGCGCGCTTTGGCGGCATCCCCGACTGGATCGCCGGCAGCACCCGCACGCGCAGCAACGACCCGGCCTATATGGCGCAGGTCGAGCGCTTCTGGCGCGGGCTGCACGATCAGCTCAAGGGGCTGATGTGGAAGGATGGCGGGCCGATCGTCGGCATGCAGGTCGAGAATGAATATAATCTGGGTGGCCCCGGACAGGGCCGGGAGCATATCGCCGCGCTGAAGGCGCTGGCGCTGCGGATCGGCTTCGACGTGCCGCTCTATACCGTGACCGGATGGGACCAGACCGTCTATCCCAAGGGCGAGGTGGTGCCGGTGCATGGCGGCTATCCCGACGAACCCTGGTCGGCGAAGACGGTCAAGCTGCCGCCCAAGGAAAATTACCTGTTCCGCTTCGACAGCCGGGTGAGCGGCGACCTGGGCGCGCAGACGCGCGGCGGGCGGCGCGGCGACGCCGACAGCGACATGGAAGATACGCCCTTCCTGGGCGCGGAATATGGCGGCGGCGTGCCGGTCATGTACCGGCGGCGGCCATTGCTGCAGCCGGCCGACGTGGCGGCGGCGGTGACGACGCAGGTCGGGTCGGGCGTCAATCTGCTGGGCTATTATATGTTCCATGGCGGCGCCAACCCGCTGGCGAACGGACGCATGCTGGAGGAAACGCAGCGGTCTGGCGGCTATAATGACTGCCCGGCGATCGCCTATGATTTCCAGGCGCCGATCGGCCAATATGGCGAGGTCAATCCGGTGAGCGCGGCGCTGCGCCCGCTCCATTATTTCCTGGCCGCCTATGGCGAGACGCTGGCGCCGATGACGGTGCATGCGCCGGCCGTGCTGCCAGCCGACAAGGATGACCTGAAGACGCTGCGCTGGGCGGTGCGGGCGAAGGGGGACACCGGCTTCCTGTTCGTCAACAATCATGTCCGCCAATATGGCACGGCGGCGCATCCCGGCACGCAGTTCAATGTGACATTGGCCGGCGGCCCGGTCCGCCTGCCGAGCCGGCCGGTGACGATCGCGCCGGGCGACAATTTCTTCTGGCCGATCGGCATGGATCTGGACGGGGTGCGGCTCGACTGGGCGACGGCGCAGCCGGTAACGCGCATCGCCGACCGGGACGGGCCGATCCATGTGATGGCGGCCTGCCTGCCCGGCCCCGTGGAGCTGGCCTTCCCGGCGGGCACCAAGGTCGATGCACCGGCGCGCAGCGAAGGCGGGCGGGTGATCGTGCAGGTGCCGCCATCCGCGACGCGCCCGGTGCGGGTGACGGGCGCGGACGGGCGATCGGTGCGGCTGATGCTGATCGACCGGGAGGCGGCAAAGCGTATCTGGGTCGGCGAGATCGGTGGCGAGCGGCGCGTGGTGCTGAGCGCGGCGGATGTGCTGTTCGGGCCGGACGGGCTGGAACTGCGCCAGCGCGGCGAGGCGCGTTTCGCCTGGCAGATATTGCCCGGCAAGCCGGCGATGATGACGGCGAAGGCGACAGCTATCGCGCCCCTGCCCTTCACCCGGACGCGCGAGGCCGGCACGGCGCCGCCTATCGAGATTGGCGGGCCGGCCAAGGCGGCGATGCAACCCCTGCCCGAGGCGCACAAGGCGGCGGCGGCGTTTAGCTTCACCATTCCGAAGGATGTGTTGGCGAAGGGCGGCGACGCCTTTCTGGAGATCGACTGGCGCGGCGATATCGGCCGGCTGTTCGATGGCCCCGACATGCTGGACGATGCCTATTGGGACGGGCGGGTCTGGCGGATCGGCCTCAAGCGCTTTGCCGCGCGGCTGGGCCGGCCCTGGACGCTGACGGTGATGCCGCTGCGCGCCGATGCACCCATCTATCTGGATGATGCCGCGCGGGCGAAGCTGCCGGCGGGGGCGCAGGTGGCAACGCTGGAGGTGCTGCGCATCGTCCCGGAATATCGCATGGAGGTGAAGGCATGACCCGGTTCACGCGTCGCGGCACATTCGGCCTCGCCACCCTGCCCTTGCTGGCCCGGCCGGCGCTGGCCAAGGTAAGCAAGAATGGCGCGCGGCCCGGCCCCTATCTGATCGGCGCCGATGTGAGCTGGGTGCCCGAGGATGAGGCGGCGGGGGCGCGCTATTTCGTGGGCGACGTGCAGAAAGACCCGATCCTGATCCTGCGCGATGCCGGGTTCAACGCGATCCGGCTGCGCATCTTCGTCGATCCGGCCAAGGGCTATTCCAGGCGGGAACCGGACAAGGGCTGGGCTGGCCTGGCCCAGACGGTGAAGCTGGGCAAGCGGGTGCGCGATGCCGGCATGGGGCTGGTGCTGAGTTTTCATTATAGCGACACCTGGGCCGACCCGGAGCATCAGGCGGTGCCGGCGGCCTGGGCCGGTTATGACCTGCCGGCGCTGGCCAAGGCGGTCGAGGCGCATACCCATGACACGCTGGTGGCGATGCGCGCGGGCGGCGCGCCGGTCGACATGGCGGTGATCGGCAATGAAACGACCTTCGGCATGTTGTGGCCCCATGGCCGGGTGAAGCTGTCGACGTCGACCGGCAATCCGGTGACCGACGCCAATCATGCCAGGGTCGGCGAGGTTGGCGGGTTCGACGGCTTTGCCGCGCTGCTGCGCGCGGGGATTGCCGGTGCGCGCCGGGCCGAGCCGGGGGTCGCGATCCAGGTGCATAATCATCTGGGCCGGCACTGGCCGATCGTACGCGAATGGACCGATGCGCTGATCGCGCGGCAGGTGGATTTCGATGTGATCGGCTTTTCCTGCTACCAGCAGCGGGCGCAGGGCGACTGGGCCACGACCTTCAGCGAATATGTGAAGCGCTATCCCGACAAGGGGCTGCTGGTCGCCGAATATTCGAGCCGCAAGCGCTATATCAACGATCTGGTCCACGCCCTGCCCGGCAAGCATGGCTGGGGCACATTCATCTGGGAGCCGATCCGGCACCAGGAGGCGATTTTCGACCAGGACGGGCATAATGCCGGCGAAGGCGCCAAGCCCGACCTGATCAGCCAGGGGCTGAATGGGGCGGAGGCGCCGGGCGGACTGGCATCGCAGCAGCCGGCCGTGCCGAAACCCGAACCGACCGGGCCGATGGGCCATGGCGGCGACTATGTCGCCAACAAGCTGCTCGACCTCTACCCGCAAATGGCCAAGGATTATCGCTGATGAGACGGCGCGACTTCACATTGGGGCTGGGCGCGCTGGCGCTGGCGGGGTGCGCCACCCGATCGGCGGCGCGCGCCGATGACCTGCTGGTCTTTGCCTATTTCACCACCGGCAAGGGCGAGGCCGATGGCCTCAAACTGGCGGTGAGCGAGGATGGCTTTGCTTTTCGCACGCTGGCGGACGGGCGCAGCCTGCTGGTGCCGCAGGTGGGCGAGAAGAAGCTGATGCGCGACCCCTATCTGTTCGCGGACAAGGGCGTCTATCATCTGCTGTGGACCACCGCCTGGGAAGGGGTGACGATCGGCCATGCGACCAGCCGCGATCTGGTCCACTGGTCGGAGCAGCGCGCCATTCCGGTGATGCAGGACGTGCCGGGCACCCGCAATTGCTGGGCGCCCGAGGCGGTGCGCGATCCGGCGACCGGGCGCCACATCCTGTTCTGGTCGAGCACGGTAGAGGGCCGTTTCACCGAGACGGCGGGGACATCGGAATCGGGCTATAATCATCGGCTCTGGTCGGTCAGCACGGCCGATTTCGAGACGTTCAGCGCGCCCGCGCCGCTCTATGATCCCGGCTTCAGCGTGATCGACGGGACGTTCGCGCAGGCGCCGGGCGGCGACCTCTATCTGATCGTCAAGGACGAGACGGTGCAGCCGCCGCACAAATGGCTGCAGGTGGCGAAGGCGGACAGCCCGACCGGGCCGTTCGGGCCGCTGTCACCGCCCTTCTCGCCCGGCTGGGTCGAAGGGCCGATGAGCGCGCAGGTCGGCGATGCGCTGCTCTGCTATTATGACGTCTACAAGGAGGGTCGCTGGGGCGCGGCGATGACCCGCGACATGGTGACGTGGACCGACGTCAGCGCGCGCCTGACCATGCCGGCCGGCGCGCGCCACGGATCATTGCTGCGCGTTCCCCGCGCTCTGGTTGCCGACATCGTCTGAGGTCCAGCCGCCGCCCAGCGCCAGGAAGATGGCGATCTGGTCTTGCACCAGCTGGACGCGGGCGGCCGCGGCCGAGGATTCGGCGCTGGCGAGGCTGCGCTGGGTATCGAGCAGGTCGAGGAAATCGCTGCGGCCAAAGCGGAACAGCTTGTTCGCCTGCCCCGCCGAGACATTGGCGCTGTCGCGCGCGCGATCGAGCGCAGCGGCCTTTTCCGCATCGCGGCGATAGGTTTCGAGCGCGGTTTCGGTCTGGCGCAGCGCTTCCAGCACGCTGCCGTCGAAGCTGGCGAGATCGGCCTGCACCTGGGCATCGGCCTGGGCGATCCGGGCCTTCACCACCGGGCGATTGGGGAAGGTCCAGCTGATGAGCGGGCCGAGGCTGAAGCCGAAGGCGGAACCGGAGCCGAAATCCTTGAGCGGGCCGGACAGGCCGACCGAGCCGCCGATGCTGACCTGCGGATAGAGATCGGCCATGGCGACGCCCAGGGTCGCGGTGTCGGAGGCGATCATGCGTTCGGCCTGGCGGATGTCGGGGCGGCGACGGATCAGCGCGGTGCCATCGCCCACCGGCAGCGGCGCGCCAAGCGACGGCAGAGTGGCGCAGCTTTCCACATCCCTGGGATAATCGGCCGGCGGACGGCCGAGCAGGGTGGCGAGCAGATAGAGGCCGCTCTGGCGCTGGGCTTCATAGACCGGCAGCGTCGCCTCGCTCTGGTCCACTGCCGCCTGGGCGCGGCTGACGTCGAAGGCGGTGCCGCGACCGCCCTTGAACAGGCGCTGGGTGGCGTTCAGCGTATCGCGCTGGAGCGAGACGACCCGGCGATTGACGCCGAGCGCATAATTGGCGGCGCAGACCTGGGCATAGGCCTTGGCCGTGGCGGCGGCGACGCTGACGCGGACATAGTCGCGCGCGGCGGTCACCGCCTCGACATTGGCGCCGCTCGATTCGATCGCGCGGCGGATGCGACCGTTGAGGTCGAGCGGATAGGAGGCGCTGAGGCCGAAATCATAGCTGACCGAGCCGGGCAGATGCTGGGTCACGCCCGAGGGACGCGCCAGCGTTTCGCCGCCGCTGATCGTGGTGCTGATCTGGCGCCCCGCCTCCGTCTCGCGCAGCACGGCCTGCGCCGCGGTGAGATTGGCGTCGGCGACGCGCAGGTCGGTATTGGCGGTCAGTGCCTCGGCGATCAGTGCGTCGAGCCGGGGATCATTATAGAGTTTCCACCAATGGTCGGGCAGGTCGGCATTGCTGAAGCCCGCGCCCTGCGCCGACTGGAAAGCGCCCTGCGCGCCCGGCGCGGTCGCGGCCGAATGTTCGGGCGGTTGATAATCCGGCCCGGCGGTGGCGCAGGCGCTGAGCGCCAGTGCCATCAAGGACGTGGCGATACCCTTACGCATGGCGGCAGCTTCCCGGCTTGGCATCCTTCTTCGCCGGTTCGACCGTCACCGTGGCGGTGCGGCCCGAGATCAGCGTGATATTGGCCGGGACATTGGTGAGCTTCACCCGGACCGGGATGCGCTGGGCAAGGCGGACCCAGGAGAAGGTCGGCTCCACCGTGGGCAGGAGGTTGCCGGAATCGCTGCGGGTCGAGTCATTGATGCCATAGGCGATGCTTTCGACCTTGCCGTGCAGATCCTGCTTCTCGCCCATCAGGCGGACGGTGACCGGCGCGCCGATGCAGACCAGAGGCAGCTTGGTTTCCTCGAAATAGCCCTCGACCCGCAGGCTGTCGCTGTCGATCAGTGCCATCGCCTGGGTGCCGGCGCCCAGATAGTCGCCGGGATGCAGATCGAGATTGGTGACGACGCCGTTGACCGAGGCACGGACCTGGGTGCGCTTGAGGTTCAAGGCGGCGGCGTCGCGCGCGCTCCGCGCCTCGGCCAGCGCGGCCTGCGCCGTGGCGACGCGGGCGACATTCTGTTCATGGCTTTCCTTGGCGACGAGATCGCCCAGCGCCAGATCGCGGGTAGCCTCCCGCCGGGCCTGGCCGAGCGTCGCCTGGGCGCTGGCGATCTGCGCCTCCGCCTGTTCCAGCGCCAGCGCATAGCGCGGCGTGTCGATGACGAAGAGCAGGTCGCCCGCCTTCACCTGCTGATTGTCGCGCACCGCGACCGAGGTGACGAGGCCGCCGATATCGGGCGTCACGCGCACCACATCGGCGCGGACACGACCGTCGCGGGTCCAGGGGCTGCGCTCATAATGGTTCCACATCCACACCGCGACGATGACGGCGAGGATGACGATGATGATGGTGGCGGCGCTGCGGATCAGCGTCCCGGTCAGGCGGTTCATAGGCGGATTCCCAGCATCGGAACGAGAATGGACAGGCCCCCGAGCGTCAGCACGAACAGGCTGAGGTCGACGAGGGCCCGATAGGCAAGAAAGCGATAGAGGCCGAACGCCGCGATCAGGCGGGTGAGGCCATAGGTGATGATCAGCGCGGCCAGCGCCAGCGCCAGCAGCGTGGGGAAGAAGACCCCGTCGATGGACAATTCGCCGGTCATGCGGGAACTCCGTTCAGGGGGGTCTTTGGGGTCATGGGGGGCATGCGATAGCCGGCGCTGTCGGCGAAGAGATTACGGCGCAGGCTGACCAGCGCCAGGATCGCATCGCGGCGGACCGAGGGCGCCGGATTGGCGGCAAGGTCGCCGATGGCGCTGTCGATGTCATCGAGCAGCGCAGGGTCGGCCGCGGCCGGCGCATCGGGATCGAGCCGGCGATAATGGTCGGCCACGCCGCCCAGCACCCGGCCAAGCGGAGCGCCTTCGTCGAAGGGGAGATCGACGCGGAGCTGGCGCAATTCGCCGATGGCGACGCCGGTGCGCAGGTCGCGCAGCGCGTCATAGAGCGGCTTGCCGCTGTCGGTGCGAATGGCGGCGAGGCGCGGGGCGAGCAGCGCGATGCGATCAAGCATGCGGTTGATCCAGCCGCGCACGTCGGGCTGGCTCATGAGGTTGGCGCGAGTGGCGATATCCGCCCAGCCGGCGCGCACGGTGCGGCGCACGGCGCGCTCCACCCCGGCCGATTGCAGCAGGCCGGCCATGATGATCGCGAACCAGATGCCGACCAGCTGTGCCACCGAGCCGTTCACATAGGAGGCGAAGGCGCTGACATAGGCACTGGAGAGCAGCACCGGACTGCCCAGGCCGAGCAGCGTCGGCAACGCAATGCCCATCCAGCGCGGCGAGGCCATCATTGCGCCCAGTATCAGCAGCGGCGGCGCATAGGCCAGGGCGAGCATGGCGAAGCCGTCCAGCCGGGGCATGATGGCATAGCCGTAGAGGGCGCCGAGGAATGTGGCGATGATCGTGCCGATCATGAAGCCCTTGAGCGGGGCGAGCGGATTGTCCGACGCGGAGAAGAGGGCGAGGAAGACGCCGGCCAGCATCACCGCGCTGCCGCCATCATGCCAGCCGCTGCCGATCCACAAGGCACAGCCGATCGTCACCGTCATGAAGGCGGCGAAGGCGCCCCGCGCGGCCCCGGCATAATCGCGATGCAGTTCGCGGTTGCGGCGCCCCTCCAGCAGTTCGGCGACGCGCGGCGTCACCGGGCTGCGGCTGTGAGTCAGCATCTGATCGAACAGGTCGCGGCAGTCGCGATGGACGGCGATCAGCGTGCCGAGGCGGGAATAGAGACTGAGCCGCATCATACCGGCCCAGTCCATATGGCTGTCGGCTGTCGGCTCCAGCGCGGCGCAGCGGTCGATCAGCGCCTGGGCGCCGGCGGCGCGGGTCGCACTGTCGGTGCCGGGATGATCGAGCCAGTCGCGCGCATCGGCGATCAACTGTTCGACCTGGGCCGGGACGATGCCGTCATTGGCCTGTTTCAGCATGGCCAGCCGATCCTCGACCGCGGCGCCCAGCGGCAGCAGCAGCGAGAGCTGGTCCTGCATCGCGCGCACGGTGCGGACGCGCGGCGCGAGGCGGCTGATGTCGAAGGGCAGATGGATCGACATCTGGTGCAGTTCGGTGACGTCCTGCGCCAGGCGGCGGCGTTCGGCATCGAGACCGGGCACCGGTTCGGTCGCGATAGCGTCGCGCGACCAGCGTTCGGCATCGCGCAGCATGGCTTCGACACGGGCGAACAGATTGCCGGTGATCGAGCCGGGCAGGACGACGCCATGGACGATGCTGCCGCAGGCGATGCCGATCCAGATTTCCTGCACGCGCAGGGTGGCAACGGTGAAGATGGTCTGGGGCGAGTCGACGTCGGGGAAGACGATCAGGCAGGCGCTGTAGCCGGCCAGCACGAACATGTAGGAGCGCGGCGTGCGATCGAGCAGCGACACGAAGACGCAAAGCGCCAGCCAGGCGGCCATGGCGAGGGTCAGGAGTTCGGGCGAATTGACCAGCGGCGGGACGATCGCGACGGAGAAGGCGGCCCCGACGATGGTGCCGATGGCGCGGAAGATCGCCTTGGAAATCACCGCGCCGGCGAGCGGCTGGGCGACGATATAGGAGGTAAGGAAGGCCCAATAGGGGCGTTCCAGCCCAATGCTGAGCGCCACATAAAGGGCCAGCATCGCCGCCAGGAAACATTTGAGCGAGAATAGCGCGGCGGGAACGCCGAGGCGCTCGCTCCAGGCTGACAAAGCGGCCTTTTTCATGACTGGCCCCGGCGCTCCCCGATACGGCGTCGCAGCAGTTCTAACAGATTGACGGCGGTCTCGATATCCGCCTCTGGCACACCATCGAGCAGGTCGTTGCGCATGTTGCTGAGCCGCGTTTCGATGCGGCCGACAAGGTCGCGACCGGAGGTGGTGAGCGACAGGCAGTTGGACCGGCGATCCTCCGGATTGGGGGTGCGCTCAATCAGGGCGGCGGCCTGAAGATGGTCGAGGGTGCGGACCAGCGAAGGCTGGGTGATGCCCAGTACGTCGGCCAGTTCGATCTGGCGCACGTCGGCGCCCAGCCGGTCGAGATAGAGAAGACACCAGCCGGCGGAATTGGAGACGCCGAATTCGGCCAGGGTGGAATCGGCAAGCTGGCGCCAGAGGCGCGCAATCTGCGGCATATTATGCGCCAGGGCGCGCTGAAGGTCGGTCCGATTCACAAACGCTTAGATAGCTAACTAATTTTATAGTGCAACGGGTCGGCCATGAATTTTTGGTAATGTCGGCTGCGGCCCGGCATGAACCGGGCCGCAGCCGATCGGGATTATGCGCGACGCGTGCCGGTGAAGGGCGCGGCACCGAAGGCGCCGAGCTGCATCGTGCCGGTCAGGCTTTCGCCGGTGATTTCGGCTTCGCATTCCAGCGTCATCGGCATGGGGATGGTCATTTCCATCTTCCAGGTCAGCTTGTTGCCGGCGACAACGCCATCCTTGACGTCGAGCGAGCCCATCATGCCGGCAAAGGTGCCGTTGAAGCGGTCGCCCGTGCTGATCACGGTGAACACGCCGGTCTGTTCGCCCAGCGGGGTCTTAGCCACGCAATCATAGGCACCATCCACTGCAGCCATCTCACTTCTCCTTTACGTTAGCGTCAATCAGCCAATGTGCCCATTTCCACCGGCAGCCCGACCGCGTCAAGCTGGGGCTTCACCAATTTCGCATCGCCGACCACGACCCAGATCAGACGATCGGGGTTGATCGCCTCGCGCGCGGCCTGATCCATCTGCGCCGCGGTGATGGCGCGATAGGTTGCCGGCAGGGTGGCATAATAGTCGTCGGGCCGGCCGAGCAGATTGTTGCGCATCATCGCCGAAAGCAGGTCGGACGAGGTTTCGAAGCTGCCGGGCAGCGACAGGATCTGGCCGTTGATGGTCTGGTCGCGCTCCGCCTGGGTCGTGCCCTTGCTGGTCAGGAAATCCTTGATGTCCTGGCGCGCGGCGATGATCGATTCGCCGGTCTTGTCGGTCTGGACCGGGGCATAGACCAGCAGCGGGATGGTTTCCTTGACGCCGGGCATGCCGGTGCCCGCGCCATAGGCCCAGCCCTTCGCCTCACGCAGGTCCATGGTCAGGCGCGAGGTGGTGCTGCCGCCCAGCACCTCGTTCGCGGTGATGAGGGTGACCGGATTGTCGGTGCCCGACTTGTTGGTGAGCTGGCCGGCGAGGATCATCGACTGCGGGCTTTGCGGCTTGTCGATGAGGACGATGCGCGACGGACGCATCATGCGGTCCATGCGGAACAGCTTGGCGCCCTTGGCAAGGGCCGGCGCCTTCCAGTCGCCGAAGCGCTTTTCGAGCAGCGGCAGCAGTTCAGCGAGCGTCGTGTCGCCGGTGGCGAAGATGGTCGCATTGTCGGGGCGCATCCATGTGTCATGGAAGGCGACCAGATCGGCGCGCGTCACCGCCTTCACCCCGCTTTCGGTGCCCGAGCCGGTGAAGGGAATGCCATAGGGATGGGCCTGGCCATAGAGCATCGGCGGCAGCATGCGCTGGGCGATGGCCATGGGCTGGGTCTTTTCCGCGGCGATGCGGGTCAGCATCTGGCTGCGCAGCCGTTCCACTTCCTTGGGATCGAAGGCGGGGTTGCGAATGATGTCGGCGAGCAGGCCGAGCGAGGCGTCGAGATTGGGCTTGAGCGCATAGAGGCCGACATTGGTGGCATCCATGCTGTTGGCCGCGCTGATGCCGGCGCCCAGACGTTCCTGCTCCTCGGAAATCTGCACCGAGTTGCGGCTGGTGGTGCCTTCGTCGAGCAGGGCGGTGGTGAGCGCGGCGGTGCCGAGCTTCTGCCGGTTGTCGGCGGCATTGCCCGCATCGAAGGCGACCGAGACCTTGACCACCGGCACGGTGGCGCGGCGCGAGAAGACGACCGACACGCCGTTCGACAGCTTCGCGCGTTCGACCGGCGGGAAGACCAGATCCTTGACCGGCTCGATCGGCGGCTCGGCGACCTTGGTCGGCGGCGGCGGCGTGCCGGCCTTGGGCGCTGGGCCATTGGGATCGCGGAAATGGGCGGGATGCATGGTGGCGCTGCCCGTCGGCGCATTGCCGGCGAGCGCATTATCCTCGGCCGAGCGTTCGCCCGGCGACACGGTCAGGCGGAAAACCGGGCGGCCCAGCCATTTGCGCGCGGCGGCCGAGACGCTGGCGGGCGTCGCGGCGGCATAGATGGCGAGATCCTTCTTATATTTGCCGGGATCATTGGAATAGACCGCGCCTTCGGCCAGGGTCACCGCCTTGCCCGAGAAGCCGCCGACCTTTTCAAGGCCGCCGATCGTGCCGGAGAGCTGCTGGGTCGCGGCGCGCAGCACTTCGTCCGCGCTGGGGCCCTTGGCGAGATAGTCGGCGAGCAGCGCGTCGAGCCGCTTGCCCACGGCGACCGGATCCTGGCCCGGCTTCACGTCGACGGTGATTTCGACCATCGACAGCTTCTCGAACGGCTGGATGCTGGCCTTGACCGCGACCGCCACCTTCTCGTCGCGGACCAGGATATTGTCGAGGCGCGAGGAGCCGAGGCCACCGAACACCGAGAGGGCAAGGTCAAGCTGCTGCAGGTCGGGCGAGTTGACGCCGGGGACGATCCAGTTGCGGTAGAGGCGGGTGGCAGCGACATTGTCGTGCATCACCTTTTCCACATCCTTGTCGAGCGTCGGCACGGTCGCGTCGACATCCTGCGGCGCCGGGCCGGAGGCGATGTTGCCGAACCATTTTTCAACCTTCGCCCTGGCGGTCGGCACGTCGATGTCGCCGGCCAGCACCAGGGTGGCATTGTTGGGGCCATAGTGAGTCTTGAACCAGCTCTGGACGTCGGCGAGGCTGGCCGCGTTCAGATCCGCCATCGAGCCGATGGTCGAGTGGCGATAGGGATGGCCTTCGGGCAGCATGCCGGCAAGCTGGGCATATTCGACCAGGCCATAGGGCTCATTCTCGCCCATGCGCTTTTCATTCTGGACGACGCCGCGCTGGGCATCGAGCTTGGTCTGGGTCACGGCGCCGAGCAGATGGCCCATGCGGTCGGATTCCAGGAACAGTGCGCGATCGAGCGCGCCGGTCGGCACCGTCTCGAAATAATTGGTGCGGTCGAACCAGGTCGTGCCGTTCCAGTCGGTGGCGCCGATATCTTCCAGACGGCCGAAGAAGGGACCGTCGGCATTTTCCGAGCCATAGAACATCAGATGTTCGAACAGATGGGCAAAGCCGGTCTTGCCGGCGGGCTCGAAGCGCGAGCCGACATGATACCAGACCGAAACGGCGACGATCGGCGCCTTGCGATCGGTATGGACGATGACCCGCAGACCGTTCGCCAGGCGAAATTCCTGATAGGGGATGTCCACCGCCGAAACGAGGCTGGAGAGCGGCGCGGGCGCGGCGGCGGCAGCGGCCGGAGCGGCCTGCGCGGCGGAGCCAAGCGGCGCGAACGCAAGCGCGGACAGGCCGAGCATCAGGGGAAGCCGGCGGGACATGCGGGTAAGGATCATGAAGACCTCTAGGACAGGAGGGCAGTCGATACGGCCGGGACGGACCCCGCCGCGATGGCGCGCAGCATAGCGGGGCGTGATAGCGGCGCAATACGCATGATATCGACAAGCGGAGGCTGGACAGCGACGGGGCGCAGCGGCAAGTCTGCACGCCATCATCCATAGAGACGGAAAGTCCCCGATCCCATGAAACGCCTGGCCCTGCTGGCCGCCACCGCCGCCCTTGTGCTGCCCGCCACCCTGCCCGCCCAGACCACTGCCCCAGCGGCATCGGACACCCCGACCTTTTCGGCCGCAGCGGTGCGCGCCCATGTCGAATTTCTGGCCGACGACCTGCTGAAGGGGCGCGACACCGGCAGCGAAGGGCATGAAATCGCCGCCCGCTATGTCGCCAGCCAGTTCGACGGGCTGGGCCTCAAGCCCGCCGGCGACAATGGAAGCTGGCTGCAACGCATCGGCTTCCAGAAGACCGAGCGCGCCAAGACGCCGGGCACGCTGACCGTCACCGGTCCGGCCGGCACCAAAAGCTTCACCCATGCCGGCGACGTGCTGATCGGCATGAACGCGGCCGAACCCAAGCTGGACGTGTCGGCACCGCTGGTGTTCGTGGGCTATGGCCTGGAAAATGCGCGGCTCGGCCTTAACGACTATGCCGGGCTGGACGTGAAGGGGAAGATTGTCGTCACCCTGCGCGGCTATCCCAAGGGGCTGCCGAGCGAGGAAGGCGCGCATCTGTCCGCCACCAAGGGCAAGATCGCCGAGGCGCATGGCGCGATCGGCATGCTCTCGATCGGCACCCTCCAGTCGATGAAGGCCCGCCCCTGGAACCGCATGGTCCAGTTCGCCGATGAGCCCGACTTCACCTGGGTCTCGCCCGAGGGCGTGCCGTTCGACGCCGCCCCCGGCATCCGGGTCGGCGCCAGCCTGGACGATGCCGCGGCGCAGGCGGTGTTCGCCGGCGCGCCGACCAGCATCGCCACGATCCGCAAGATTGCCGACAAGGCCGGCGGCAAGCCCAAGGGCTTTGCGCTCAAGTCGACTGCCCAGATCCAGATCGAAAGCGTGAGCGAGCGGGTGACCAGCCCCAATGTCGTCGCCATCCTGCCCGGCAGCGACCCCAAGCTGAAAGACGAATATGTCGTCCTGTCGGCGCATCTCGACCATATCGGCATCAGCCCCGCCAAGCCGGGCGACAAGCCGGATACCGACCGCATCAACAATGGCGCGCTGGACAATGGCGCCGGCATCGCGACCATGCTGGAAGTCGCGCGCGCCATGGCCCAGTCGCCCAACAAGCCGCGCCGGTCGATCGTCTTCCTGGCCTCCACCGGCGAGGAGAAGGGCCTGCTGGGCGCGGACTATTATGCCCGCCATCCCACCGTGCCGGGCAAGCAGATCGTCGGCAATGTCGACCTGGACATGCCGCTGCTGCTCTATCCCTTCACCGATGTGATCGCGTTCGGCGCCGACCATTCGACGCTGGGGCCGATCGTCGCCAAGGCGGTTGCGCCGATGGGGATCAAGCTGGCCGCCGACCCGATGCCGCAGGAAACCATTTTCGTGCGGTCGGACCATTATATGTTCGTGAAGCAGGGCGTGCCCGCCGTCTTCCTGGCGACCGGCTATGCCAATGGCGGCGAGAAGGCCTGGGGCGAATTTCTGAGCGGCGCCTATCACCATCCCGGCGACGACATGAGCCAGAAGATCGACTGGGACGCGGGCGCCCGTTTTGCCGAGGCCAATTATCGCATTGCACGGGTTATGACCGATAGCGACACCCCGCCGCAATGGTACAAGGCGGACTTCTTCGGCGACCTGTTCGCACCGGAGGCGGCCAAGGCGCCCAAGCAGTAAGTAAAATAGGCAAGGGGCGCGGATTTTTTGCCCGCGCCCCTTGTGTGTCATTTTTGCAACATTACATCGCCAGCAATGCCTTGAAGGGGATGCTAATGAACCTCGAAAAATTCACCGACCGCGCCAAGGGTTTCCTCCAGTCGGCGCAGACCGTTGCGATCCGCATGAACCATCAGCGGATCAGCCCCGAACATCTGTTGAAGGCGCTGCTGGAAGATGAGCAGGGCATGGCGTCCGGCCTGATCAAGGCGGCGGGCGGCGATGCCGCGACCGCGCTGCGCGAGACCGATGCCGCGCTGGCCAGGGTGCCGGCCGTATCGGGCAGCGGCGCGCAGCAGACGCCGGGCCTGGACAATGATGCCGTGCGCGTGCTCGATAGCGCCGAGCAGGTGGCGCAGAAGGCGGGCGACAGCTTCGTCACCGTCGAACGGCTGCTGCTGGCGCTGACGCTGGCGACGACCACGACGGCGGGCAAGGCGTTGGCGACCGCCGGCGTGCGTGCCGAGGCGCTGAACGGCGCGATCAACCAGCTGCGCGGCGGCCGCACCGCCGACACTGCGGGGGCGGAAGACCGTTATGATGCGCTCAAGAAATTCGCCCGCGACCTGACCGAGGCGGCCAAGGCCGGCAAGCTCGATCCCGTGATCGGCCGCGACGAGGAAATTCGCCGCACCATCCAGATCCTGGCGCGTCGGACCAAGAACAACCCGGTGCTGATCGGCGAGCCGGGCGTCGGCAAGACCGCGATCGCCGAAGGGCTGGCGCTGCGCATCGCCCATGGCGACGTGCCCGATACGCTGAAGGACCGCACCTTGATGGCGCTCGACATGGGCAGCCTGATCGCGGGCGCCAAATATCGCGGCGAGTTCGAGGAGCGCCTCAAGGGCGTGCTCGACGAGGTGAAGGGCGCGGACGGGCAGATCATCCTGTTCATCGACGAGATGCACACGCTGATCGGCGCGGGCAAATCCGAGGGCGCGATGGATGCCGGCAATCTGCTCAAGCCTGCGCTGGCGCGGGGCGAGTTGCATTGCATCGGCGCGACCACGCTCGACGAATATCGCAAATATGTCGAGAAGGATCCGGCGTTGCAGCGGCGGTTCCAGCCGGTGTTCGTCGGCGAGCCGACGGTCGAGGACACGATCTCGATCCTGCGCGGCATCAAGGACAAATATGAGGCGCATCATGGCGTGCGCATCGCCGATGGCGCGATCGTGGCGGCGGCGACCCTATCCAACCGCTATATCACCGACCGCTTCCTGCCCGACAAGGCGATCGACCTGATGGACGAGGCGGCGAGCCGCATCCGCATGGAGGTGGAGAGCAAGCCCGAGGAAATCGAGAATCTCGACCGCCGGATCATGCAGCTGCAGATCGAGCGCGAGGCGCTGAAGAAGGAAAGCGACCAGGCGTCGAAGGACCGGCTGGCCAATCTGGAAACCGACCTCGCCAATCTGGAGCAGCAGTCGGCCGAGCTGACGACGCGCTGGCAGGCGGAGAAGGACAAGATCGCGAGCGAAGCCAAGCTGAAGGAACAGCTCGACGCGGCACGGCTCCAGCTGGAGCAGGCGCAGCGCGGCGGCGACTATGGCAAGGCCGGCGAGCTGCAATATGGCACCATCCCGCAGCTGGAAAAGCAGCTGGCCGAAGCCCAGGGCGCGTCCAAGGGCGCGATGCTGCGCGAGGAAGTGACGGCCGAGGATATTGCCAGCGTCGTGTCGCGCTGGACCGGCATTCCGGTCGACCGGATGATGGAAGGCGAGCGCGAGAAGCTGCTGGCGATGGAAGCCGAACTGGGCAAGCGGGTGATCGGCCAGGCCGATGCCGTGCGCGCGGTCGCGACCGCCGTGCGCCGCAGCCGGGCGGGTCTGCAGGATCCGAACCGGCCGCTGGGCAGCTTCCTGTTCCTTGGCCCCACGGGCGTCGGCAAGACCGAGCTGACCAAGGCGCTGGCCGGTTTCCTGTTCGACGACGAAAGCGCGATGGTGCGCATCGACATGAGCGAGTTCATGGAGAAGCACTCGGTCGCCCGGCTGATCGGCGCGCCTCCGGGCTATGTCGGCTATGAGGAAGGCGGCGTGCTGACCGAGGCGGTGCGGCGCCGGCCCTATCAGGTCGTGCTGTTCGACGAGGTCGAGAAGGCGCATGGCGACGTGTTCAACGTGCTGCTGCAGGTGCTGGACGATGGCCGCCTGACCGATGGCCAGGGCCGCACCGTCGACTTCACCAACACGATCATCGTGCTGACGTCGAACCTGGGCAGCCAATATATTGCCGCCCAGCCCGACGACGAGCCGGTCGAGAAGGTCGAGGACCAGGTGATGGAGATGGTGCGCAGTCATTTCCGCCCCGAATTCCTCAACCGGCTGGACGAGATCATCCTGTTCCACCGTTTGGGGGCCGGCCATATGGCGCCGATCGTCGATATCCAGGTGGCGCGGGTGCAGAAGCTGCTGAAGGACCGCAAGGTGGTGCTGAACCTGACCGACGGCGCGCGCGCCTGGCTGGGCCGGGTCGGCTATGATCCGGTCTATGGCGCGCGACCATTGAAGCGGGCGGTACAGCGCTATCTGCAGGATCCGCTGGCCGACCTGATCCTGCGCGGCGAGGTGCCTGACGGATCGACCGTGACGGTGGAAGATGGCGACGGCGCGCTGAAGCTCAGCGTCGCATGACGACAATGGTTGCGGATTTCCGGTTGGCCGATGGCATCGACATCGACCAGCTGCGATCCGACTATCAGCGCGACGGGCATGTCCGCATCGGTCCCTTCCTGACCGATGCGGCGGCCCGCGCGCTGGCCGCGCATCTGGACACGCGCGAGGATTGGCGGATCGTCCTCAATTCGGACGAGAAATTGTTCGAGATCGATCGCCCGACGGCGCAATCCATGACGCCGCAGCAATGGGGCGCCCTGAACCAGGCGGTGCATGAGGCGGCACGCCATGGCTTCCAGTTTCGCTATGCTAGTATTCGCGTGCCCGACGAGGAGCAGGCGCGCCGGCAGTCGCCGCATCTGCTCGACGCCTTCGTCCGCTTCATGGCGGGGCCGGAGGTGCTGGCGCTGGTCCGGGCGATCACCGGCAGCGAAGCGATCGGGTTCGCCGACGGGCAGGCGACCCGCTATGTCAGCGGCGATTTCCTGACCGGCCATGATGATGGGGTCGCGGGGAAGAATCGGCATGCCGCCTATGTCTTTGGCCTGACCAAGGGATGGCGGACCGAATGGGGCGGCTTGCTGATGTTCCATGGTGCCGATGGCGGCTTTTCCGGCCGGGTTCCGGCCTTCAACAGGCTCGACCTATTCCGCGTGCCACAATTGCACAGCGTCAGCTATGTCGCGCCTTCCGCTGGCGCAGCCCGGACGTCGGTGACCGGCTGGTTCCGGTCGGCGATGGGGTGAAGACGGCGACGGCGCACGGAGACCCAGTGTCGGCTAAGTCGGGCGCGCCGCGCGCCAGTTGGTCCTGAAAGGAGGGCGGCCCCGCAAGGGAGGGCCGCCCTTTTATATTATATCGTCAGAAGCTGGCCTTCGCGCCGATGCGGAAGGAGCGGCCCAGGATCGCAGACTCTCCAACCACCGGGTTGTAGAGATAGGCGCCATAGGTGGTCGCATCGATCGGCGGCTTGTTGTTGAAGACGTTCATGACGTTGGCATAAAGCTCGAACTGGTCATTGACCTTGATCGTGCCCGTCATGTCGACGCTGATGAACGACTTCACGCGGCAGCCCTGATAGGCTTCACCATCATAGTTGGTCGGCACCAGGCTGCAGTCGCCGGCAACGCCGCCCTGATCCTCGGCCGAATAATTATAGCCATCGGTGTAATAGGCGGTCGCGCTGAGCGAAGCCTTACCGAAGTCCAGCGTATTCTGCCAGCTGCCACGCCACTGCTGCGTGCCCGAACCGGCCGTCAGGTTGAAGTTACCGAGCGTGTCGACATAATGTTCAACCGTCCCGTCGGGATATTCGGTGTTCAGCTTGATGACATAGGTCGCATCGATCGAGGTCGAGAAGGTGATGTTGTCGCTCAGGCGGAACTTGCCCATCGCGTTGAAATCGATACCCGACGTCTTGATCGTGTTGGCGTTGATGAAGCTGCCTTGCACGAAGGCGATGCGACGCTGCGAACCGGTATGTTCCTGATCGACTTCGTCCGGAATCACCGTCACGCCATCATAGGAGGTTTCCCCGGTGGCATAATAGTTGGCGATCGCGTTCGAGAAGTTCACCGAGGTGATCGCGCCGGTCTTCTTGATGTTATAGTAGTCGACGCTGAACGACACATTGTTGAGCGGCTGGAAGGTCGCGCCGAGCGTGATGTTGCGCGACTTTTCCGCCTTCAGGTTCGGGTTGCCCACCGTCGTCTGACCGATCGAATAGTTGGTCAGATAGGTGTTGGGACCGGTGCCAGCCGAGTTCAGATGCTGGTCGATGAATTCCTGCGGCATCGAACCGATCGACTGGGTGACATAGCCGGTGGTCGGCAGAGCGCCCATTTCCGCAAAGCTGGGGATGCGGAAGCCCTTCGAGAAGGTGCCCCGGAACATCAGTTCGCGGATCGGCTTGAACTTCGCACCGAACTTGGGCGAGAAATTGTCCTGGCCGGTCGAATAATGGTCGTAGCGACCCGCCGCCGTCAGTTCGAGCTGCTCGACGATCGGTGCGCTCAGTTCGAAATAGGCGGATTCGACGTCGCGATGGCCCTTGGCGCCGAAGGCGTTCAGGCGGAAATAGCGCTCCGTCTGACCATCATAGTCGGGGTTGCCGCTGGGATTGTTGAGCGATTCATAGCGGGCGGCGACACCGACCGCGACCTGCAGCGGGCCACCCGGCAGGTCGAACACTTCCTTCGAAATGCTGGCCTGGCCCTGATAGAGCTGGGTCTTGCTGTGGTTGATCTGGGTCGGGGTCAGATAGTCGAGCGTCTCCTGCGAGGTCGCCGACGGGTTCATGAAATTATACGAACCGTCCGCGATCACATCGAGCAGATGCTGGATATAGACATAGCCCTTGGCCGTGGTCTTCAGCTTCGAGACCATGGCAGTGCCATCGACCTGATAATGCCAGTCGTTGCCGAAATCGCCCTTGATACCGGCGGCAGCGCGGAAGACCTGGCTGACCGATTCATTATATTCGGTGCTGGTCGGCAGGCGGCCGATGATGGCGGCTTCCTGGCCCTGAGCGGCATAGGGGTTGTTCGGGTTCAGCGTGCCGTTGCTGGCGTCGCAGGTGGCGGTGCCACGGGCGCAGACATAGACGGGCAGACGCAGCAGGCCCGCACCCGTCGAGGTCGAGTAAGCCGAATAGTCGATGCCGGCCGGCGCATTGGCGCGGATGATCGAGGCAAGGCCGGTATAGGAGGACTTGCTGTTCTCATAGTTCAGTTCGAGATAGGCTTCACCGCTGTCGCCGACGATCTTGGTGAAGCGGCCCGAAATGCCCCAGCGCTGCTGTTCCGGCAGAACCTGGCTGTAATCGTGCGTGATGTCCTGCTGGCAGACGGTACGCGGCGCCGTTGCATTGGCCGCATATTCGTCGTCGGTCAGCGTATAGGGATTGAGGCTGCCGCAGCCGGCAGCGGCATTCAGCAGCGCGTAACGGCCAGTGCCGGCGCCGGTGGCCGCATCATAGGGGCGCGCCATGAAGACATTGGTCGCGGTCGACAGGCCGGTGAAGCCGATGCTGGGATCGACGCCATTAGCCATGTTGTTGGGGCCGCAGACGCCGTCATGGCAGATGCCCGACAGGTCGTCGCTGTTGTAGGGATAGCCCAGATCCTTGTTATAGACCGCAGCGCTCTTGAGATAATGGGCGCTGACATAAGCGTTGAAGCCCTGTTCGGCGAGGTCGCCATAGCCATAGGTGGCCGACAGGCGCTGGTTGGCGCCATAGCCCTTTTCAGCGACGCCGGCTTCGGCCTGAAGGTGCAGCCCCTTCACTTCGCGCTTGGTGATGATGTTGACCACGCCGGCAACCGCGTCGGCGCCATAGGTGGCCGACGCGCCGTCCTTCACCACTTCGACCCGATCGACGATGGCGTCGGGGATGGTGTTGAGATCGACGAAGTTGCGCGTGCCGTCATCGGCCAGCGGATAATAAGCAGCACGCAGGCCGTCGAACAGCACCAGCGTCGAAGAGGTCGACAGGCCGCGCAGCGAGACCGCCGACGCACCACCGGCAAAGGCGCCATTGGCCGAGAAGCCGTTGGTCAGTGCCGGGCCGTTATTGGCCGACAGATTCTGGATGCCCTGCTGCACCGTGGTGATGCCGCGGATCGCCAGATCTTCCGACGAAACGGTGGTGATCGGCGAAATGGTTTCCTTGTCGATGCGGCGCAGCAGCGAGCCGGTCACGACGATCGTGTCGTTGGCGCCGTCATCGGCCTGGGGGGCGGCATCCTGAGCATGGAGGGGCGCCTGGAACAGCGCGGTGGCGAGAATGACGGGCGCGACTCCGGCCCGCAAGAATGCGGCAATCGATGCGTTCTTCAAATTTCCAGTCCCTTATCTGGAGCGGCGGATTTTCCACCTGCTGTGACCAGTGCGACCCCGTGAGACCACAAGGCGGGGCATGGGTGCGCCCCATGGAACCGGCTGTAAACCCGGTTGCGTTACGAAACGTTACGATTTTTACAAATGTGCAACATTCTGGCAACACCATTACGGTTTTGAAACCAAATGAGATTCTTTTGACCGATCGGAGCGAACAGTCCGAAAACCCCGTAATTATAGGTATTTTTGTGCAACCCAACGCATCAGGAGGTCTTCCGTTTTCATCCTGACACGTAATTATGTTACAATGCCCGATTTGAAAAATATTGACGCATGGAACCGATCTCAGACGGGCAAATTAGCGGCCTGAGCAGATGGAATAGATGAGCTGTAGATATGAAAAGGGGAGCGCCTGCCCCTGGCAGCCGCTCCCGTCGATCAGCTAGACATTGTCCCTGCGCCCATGAGGGCGGCAGGCAGGGTTAGCCGTTCGGGTTCATGCCCGCCCGGCTGCGGGTGATCATGTCATCGGCATCGCGATTCTGCTGTTCGCTGATGGCGCGCCATTCCGCGTTGGTCTTGCAGACGCGCTCCTTCTTCACCAGCGATCCCGTGATCGGGAAACTCCGGCAGCGGGTCGCATTGGGATCATTCTTGTCGAGCTTGGGCTTGTCTTGAGCGAGGGCAGGATAAGCCATCACGAACAGGCCAGTCATGACCAAGGCTTTGACGATACGCATCTTCTATCTCCCAGATGACAAGGCAACCCGGCACAGTGGCCATCGCATCCCTTGTCTTAAACCCCGGCCCCCAGAGCATCCTGCGCCCTGCTGGCATCAGCTGTGGCATAGAATTGCTTCAAGAGCTGCTGCTCGGCAAGTGACAAATGCGGATTCCACATGTCGAAGATCAAGACGACACGAAGATGAGCGCTGTCATTCCAGGCTTCATGTTCGATCGTATCATCGAATGCGAAAGCCTGTCCTTCCTCCCAGGCACGGGTTTCTCCGCCGACGCGGAAGTAACAGCCAGGTGGAACGATGAGCGGAAGGTGGATGATCGCCCGTGTATTGGTGACGCCGCTATGGGCCGGAATGCGGCTATGGGGCTTGAGCAGCGAGAAGAAGGCGGATGGTGCGCGGCCGGGAATATCCGCTCGCGGCAGCGCTTCGAGCGCAGCGACGGTCTGGGGACAGGCATTGCAGACGGCTTCGTTGCGCACGCCATATTCCCATAGAAACGCCGCGCCCCAATCGAGCGAGCCATCGAGCGCGGTCCATTTATTTTCGGGCGTGCCCGGATCCTGCCGAACATAGGGGCGCATATTGCCGCCCTGCTGTTCGATCAGGCCCAGAAATTCGGCCCGGATGGCGTCGGTCTTCGCCTCCAGTTCCGCCATCCAGGGGAAATGGTCGCGATCGAAATATTCATCGGCCGGCAGGAAGGGGTAATGGAGCCCGGAACATTGGTTCTGGTAGAGCGGACGCCGCCCGAATTCATGATCGAGACAGGCTTGAAAGCGGCGCTGACTCCGCAGGTCCGCGTCCGCCAGCAGCGGCGCGACACCGTCTTCCACGAAGCTTGCCAACCTCGCCTGATGATTGGTCACGAAGCCACGCGCTTCGGCCAACGTATCGACCAGTTGCGGCGGCAAATCGCCCATGCCGGACGACATCGCCAGCACCTTGCTCCAGCTATCGGCGGCAGCCTGGACTTCGCCCAGACGCTGCTGCAACTGGGCCAGACGCATCTGCGCCATGAAATTACGCTGATCGATATCGATCGCGCGTTGCAGAGCAGCGCGCTCGCCTTCTCCATCGCCCAACCCCCGCTGCGCGGCTGCCACATTCATCCACAGGGCAGGTTCGCCGGTGTCGCTCTGGGTCGCTCCCAGAAAATGCATGCGGGCAGCATGGAAATCGCCATTTTCCAGCGCCATCATGCCGAGCATGTTGAGCGCCTGAGGCTCGCCGGGCTGGAGCGCCAGAATATGCGTCAGCGCGGCCTGCGCCTCACCGTTGCGGCCAGTGCGGCGGGCTTCGGCCGCCTGTTGAAAAAATCGTCCGATCTGCTGGTTCATGCCATCCTGCTATCAGATGCGACGGCCCAAGCAAGACGGCTGCCTGCGGCCTTGCTCCCCGGCCCCATGCCGTGCGAAGGCTGGGTCGATGAGCGCTTCCTCGACCCAGCCCCTGACCATGTTAATGGCGGATGCCCGCTGGCTGGCCCACCGCTATGATCCGGGCCATGATGCCTTTCAGTTCCTGCAGGTTTCGCGCGCGCGTCACGCCGATGTGCCGTTCCTGACAGACGAATATATCGCGCAGGGCGTGGAACCCATCGTGGTACGGCGCGAAGATGCCGTGCGCGCAGCGCCGCCACCCGCGCCGGTGCATTTCATCTTCCATTCGGCCTATTGTTGTTCGACCTTGCTGGCCGCCGCCTTCGATCGGCCCGGCATCGCCATGGGCCTCAAGGAACCGGTACTGCTGAACGACATTGTCGGCTGGCGCCATCGCGGCGCGAAAGGGCCAGAAGCAGCCCGCGCGCTGGACCATGGTCTGCGGCTGTTGGCGCGGCCCTTTACGGCAGGCGAGGCGGTGGTGGTGAAGCCGTCCAATCTGATCAACCCTTTGATCCCCGGCATCATGGCGCTGCGCCCCACAGCCCGTGCGTTGCTACTCCATGCACCTCTGGATGCCTATCTGACGTCGATCGCGCGCAAGGGCATGTGGGGGCGCCTGTGGGTGCGCGACCTGTTCGGCAAGCTGCTGCGCGAAGGCATGGTCAATCTGGGCATCGCGCCGTCCGACTATCTGGGATTGACCGATATCCAGGTCGCGGCGCTGGGCTGGCTGGCGCAACAGGCCCAGTTTCAGGCGTTGGCCGGGCAGTTGGGCGAGCGCGTCCTGACCCTGAACAGCGAAACATTGATCGCGCATCCGGCCGAGAGTCTGACCGTCCTGGCCAGGCATTTCGATATCGCGCTGAGCGACGCGGACATTGCCGCCATCGTTGCCGGGCCGATATTCGGCCGGGATTCCAAGACCGGAGCCAATTTCGGCCAGGGCCAGCGCGAACGCGCCGCGCAGGATGGCAAGACGCTGCATGCCGAGGAGGTCGAGAAGGTTGGCGAATGGGCCGACCTGATCGCCCGCAACAATGGCATCGTCATGGACCTGCCCCGCCCGCTACTGGGCTGAGACGGCCATCCCGCCCGCAGGCGGAACAATAGCTAATCGACGGAAAGCCGACCGCTGCACGCAGCGGCGCGGCATCGCATGTTCGGCGCAGGCGCTGAGGACGGCATGAAAAAAGGGCCGGCTTTGCAGCCGGCCCTCCTTTTTCCTTCGGCGTTACGCTTCGATTAGAAGCGGAACTTGGCCGAAACAGCGTAGCGACGGCCCAGCGCGTCGTAGGTCGACGGGTAGACGTTACCGCTGTTGTAGCTGGTCGAACCGATCGTGTTACCAACCACCTTAGGCTTGTTGTTCAGCAGGTTCTGAACGGTCAGCGTGAAAGTGATTTCGTCCGAAGCGTGGAAGCGACCGGTCAGATCGAAATAATGTTCAGCCGGGATACGGTTGAAGTCGACCTGCTTGCCGTTCAGTTCGCCAACGAACGCATCGCCGAACTCATACTTCACACCGTCGATGTAGCGCCACAGCAGCGAGACATCGGCCATGCCGAACGACAGGGTGTTACGCACCGACCACTGGAACTCCGGCTGGATCGACGCACAGTTGGCCGAGTAGAGGCCGACGCAATCGCGGTTGATCGAGGTCGGGGTTGCCTGGAAGGTCGAGCTGTTGGTCCAGTTGCCGTTGGCGTTCAGCGCCCACTTGGCGAAACCGATGTCCTTCGAATAGTTGATCGAGACATCGATACCGTCGGTCTTGAGCTTACCCAGGTTGGACAGCGGCTGGTACAGACCAGGAGCGTTCGCGGCCAGACCATAGAGGCCACCGGTCGACGGATCGCGACGGATGACCGTGCAAGCCTCGCTCGAAGCGCTGGCTGCCGTGACATTGCCGAAGCAAGCGTCAATAACATCGTCCGGGGTCGGCGTGGTGATCGCACCCGTGATCTTGATGTTATAATAGTCGACGGTGATCGCCAGACCGGGGACAGCCGACGGCTGCAGCACGACACCGAAGGTGTAGCTGTTCGACTTTTCCGGACCCAGGGCAAGGTTGCCACCGGTGGTGGTGTTCACCTGACCAGCCGGATCGTTGATGATCGAACCAATCTGCGCAAGCGTTGCGCCCTGCGCGACGCAGATCGCTGCCAGGTTGGCGTCCTGGGTCGGCGCGGCGCCGGCGCAGGGGTCCGAAGCCAGGTTGGTCAGAACGGTGTTCAGCGGCGAGAAGAGCTCCGAAATGTTCGGGGCGCGCACGGCATGCGAATAGTTACCGCGCAGCTTCAGGCCGTTGACCGGGGTCCAGTTCAGACCGGCCTTCCAGGTGGTGGTGTTGTAGCCCGAACCACCCTGAACGCTGTAGTCCGAATAGCGGATACCCGCTTCGGCGGTCAGGTCTTCAAAAAAAGGCTTGTCCTGAACCAGCGGCAGAACGAGTTCGCCATAGGCTTCATAGACGTCATAGCCGCCGTTGATGTTGGGAGCCGCACCACCGGCGCCACCCAGATCACCCGACTGCGACAGCAGATCCGATTCCTGCGAGGCGGTGTACTTGCGATATTCGCCACCGACAGCGAAGGCGACGGCGTCCGAAGCGAACGGCACAGCCACGCCGAAGTCGCCGCTGATCACGCCCTTGACCTGAGCCAGCGAGGTCTTGGTGGTCACCTGGCTGTTGGCATTCAGGAAGCTGTTCATCGCATCGGTGATCGAACCGTCGGGACCGAACAGATTGAGCGGAACGCAGCCATTGGAATCATCGACGCACTCAGTGGTGCTGGTAGCAAGCAACGCCTGCTGCACGCGCGAGTTCAGCCAGTAGCCCTTCTGGGTCTGAATCTGCTCGCTTTCGCCATAGGCGCCCGACAGATCCCAGCTGATCGAATCCGTGATGCCGCCACGAGCGCCGATCTTGTAATCGAAGAAGGTGGTGGTGAAGTCCGAAATACGCGGCCCAAGCTCGGTGGCACGACGGTTCACGGTAACGGCGGGGTTCGAGTTGAAACCTTCGCCTTCCCCGATCACGCCATCGCCGTTCATGTCAGCCGCAACGAATTCGCTAGCCGAAGCGGAACCGACGGTACCGGTGCGCGCGTCGCATTCGGCCTGGGTAAAGCGGGGGCGATAGCCGGCGCGCGGATCAACGTCGAACGCACAGAAGGCATTGCGCTGTGCATCGGTCAGGAACGGATTGTCCAGACCGAAGGTCACCGGAATACCAAAAGCGCCCGAAGGAGCAATGATGGTGCTGACGGTGTTCTTCGAGAACACGCCACGCGAATAGACTTCCACCGCGTCGCTGAGTTCGTAGCGGCCAGCGCCGTACATGTTGAAGCGCTTAAACGGCGTCTGGAAGATGTTGAAAGGGTTGAAGTTGTAAGCATCGAAAGCCGAGGTCGGACGGAATGCACCGCCATCAGCAGTCAGCTGACGCGTACCCTGAACCGAAGTACAGGCCACCTGACCAGTGCCACCGCAACCCGTGGTGATCGAATCCAGACCGCCAACGTTCACGCCACCGAAACGCGACGGGGTCGAGGTGCCCGAACCACCGTTCGCACCGCTGAACGAGTCGATCGACGACTGCGAGAAGGAACGGTCGCCCTGATAGACGGGGTCAGCCTGCTGATAGCCGACCGAGAAGACCACATTGCCGCGGCCGTCGTCGAAGTTGGCGCCCAGGGTCACGTCGGCGCGGAAATAGTTGCCGTCGCCCTGTTCGGTCAGCTGGTTCGAAACATTGGCTTCGAGACCCGAGAAGTCCGACTTGGTGATGAAGTTCACCACGCCCGAGATGGCGTCGGCGCCGTAGGTGGTCGATGCACCACCGGTCAGCACTTCGACGCGCTCGACGAGAGCGAGCGGAATGTTGTTAAGGTCGAACTGGCCAGCGAGGCCCGAGGGAGCCAGACGCGAACCGTCGATCAGAACGATGTTACGGAACGAGCCGAGGCCGCGAAGGTCGACCAGCGATGCACCGCCGTTACCGTTGTTAACGGCCGAACCGATGCTGGGGACGACGCCCGGAATTTCGCGCAGAATTTCTTCGGCGGTGTTGTTCTGCTTCAGTTCGATCTGGTCCGACGTGGTCGCGGTGACCGGGGTCGAGCGTTCCAGATTCGGGTTCTTGATGAGCGAGCCGGTAACGACGATGGTGTCGGTGGCTTCGGCTTCGGCGCCCTGCGGCGCTTCCTGCGCGAATGCGGCAGTCGCGATCAGCGACGCACCGAGAATCGCCGGAGCGGCGCTGGCACGCAGCAGTGCCCTCTTCGAAAATGTCTTCACGTTTCCAGTCCCTTGCTCTGGAGTTGGGCAGTCACCTGCCTTCATGTGCACCTACAAGGGGATATGGTGCCCGACAGCGATCCCCCCGTATGGATTGCGGGAACCTGCGCGGTGGGAAAGCTGCTGTAAAGCGCGGGAAATCGCGCCTCGCCGCTTTTGAACAGCCCTGTATCAAAAATGCAACAAGGCGAAACATGTGGAATTGTACGGTCGCAAAGCAAGATAATTTCAACGCCGCAATAAGGTGCGACGCAATGCTGCAATCGCGAGCTGTCCGCTGTCAGTTTGTGACAGATGTCGCGATTCCATGGATGCCGGCGCGCTCTATTGACGACAGACTCGCGGGGTGCATGGTGGCGCCCATTGGCTGCAGATCGACGGAGAATCAAGCATATGAAGGCCCATCATGCGATGATCATGGCCCTGCCCCTGTGTCTGGTAGCGACCGGAACCGGTGCAGCAGAGCGGCAACAGCCCCGCGCCGAAATATTCACCGACCTGCTGAAATGTCGTGAAATCTCCGAGGATAAGGCGCGCCTGGACTGTTATGATCGACAGGTCGGCGCGATGGATAGCGCCGCCCAGCGCGACGAGGTCGTGGTGCTGGACAAGACCGAACTCAACAAGACGCGGCGCACGCTGTTCGGCTTTTCCTTCCCCAAATTGCCGTTCCTGGGCGGCGGTGATGAGGATGAGAAGAAGGAAGGTGCCGAGGCCGATGCCATGACGCAGATCGAGGCGACGATCGCGTCGGCCAAGAATGTCGGTAACGGCAAATGGCTGATTACGCTGGAAGATGGCGCCGAATGGATGACCACCGAAGCGGTCACCTATCGCGATCCCAAGCCCGGTATGACGATCGAGATCAAGCGCGCCAGCATGGGCAGCTTCATGGTCAAGATCGCCGGCCGGGCGGTGCGGGCGAAACGGGTCGGCTGATCCCTATCGCGCCTGCGGCATCGGCCCGGCGAGCAGCAGCGGGTCGATGCGCGCGTCGTTCCATTTCATGCCCCAGTGGAGGTGGGGTCCGGTGGCGCGGCCTGTGGCGCCGATCGCGCCGATGCGTTGCCCCTGTGCCACATGGTCGCCGGGCTTCACGTCGATCCGCGACAGATGCAGGAAGGCGCTGTTGAGACCATGGCCATGGTCGATCATCAGCAGATTGCCCTCCAGCGTGAAGGGGTGATCGGCGGCCAGGATCACCACCCCGTCCGCCGGCGCCACCACCGGCTCGCCAGTCGCGCCCGCGACATCGACGCCGCCATGATAGGCGCCCGGCTGCCCCTGATAGATGCGCTGCGACCCGAACAGGCCGGAAATCCGACCCAGGCGCGGCCAGATGAAAGTCTGGCGCCAGCCCTGCGCGTCCGTCACCTTGTCGCGCGCGGCCGCGATCTGCTCCAGTTCGGGCTTGCGCAGGGCGAGGAAGGCCTCGCTGCTTTTCGTCGGGCGCAGCGGCGCGTTGATCCGTTCCAGCCGCCATTCGCGCGGCGCGACGGTCAGGGCGCGATCGATGACCCGGCCGTCCGACAGGCGTGCACTGAGCCTGGCCGGCGGCGGCGCATCCCGATCGAAGGCGATCAGGAAGCGGCCATCGGCATCGACGGGAACCAGTTGATCGCCGAAATGGAGCGCGACCGTGCCGGCCGGCGCGGTGCCGAGCAAAGTGCCGCCCTGGATCGCCGGACCGGACAGGATGAAATCGGGTCCAGCCACACTCGTCGGCGCCGCGCGCAGCATCGCCGGGGCAAGCGGCAGCGCGGTGAGGACCAGCAAAGCGGCGAGCCGGCGGGTCATCCGGCGGCGCGTGCCTTCAGCTCCGCCTCGACCGACAAAGCGGCGCTGGCATAGGGTTCCTGGCGGGTGATCGACCAGTAGCGCAGATCCTCCAGCGGGATGCGCTGGCCGGACACGGCGCACAGCACATGGTCGCCGGCCTGCAGCACGCGAAAGCTGTAGGGCATATAATGCAGCCGGGCCGGGCGGTCGCGGTTGGACATCAGCATGAATCAGGCCTTTCTGCGGCGCATCAGGAGAAGAGATCCTGCTGGCCACCTTCGACGGTGTCGCGCGGCTTGCGCGCGGGTCGGGATGGGGCGGATATAGCGGGCGCGGGCGCGGCCTCAAGGGGCGCGGCGGCGTCGATCGCGGCGGCCACGGCGCCATCGGCGAAGTGCAGGCTGACCTGGCCCACGGCCTGCGCATCGGTGACCGAGCGGACCAGCCGATCACCCGCCATCACGCGGGCGAAGCCGCGTTGCAACGGCAGATCGGGATTGACCGAGGTGAAGAGGCGCGAGAGGCGATCGAAGGCGGTCGCCCGGTCGCGATAGACGCGGGTCAGATAGTCGGGGCGCAACCGCAACCGGTCGACCCGCTCCGCCGCGCGGCTGACATATTGGCGCAGCAAGGCCGGCCGCAGCGCGCCACTGACCTGGCCCAGATGGGCGCGGGCGTCGGCCAGCCGGTGGCGCAGGCCACTGTTGAGGCCGTCGGACAGAAGGTCGAGCCGCTGCCGCTGTGGCGCGAGCAGGGTGTCGGGCGTCGGCATCAGCCGCGCCTGCATCTCCAGCCGTTCGCGCGCCTGCATCGCCCCGCGCCGCACCGCCCGGCCCGAGCGCAGGCCCATTTCACCCAGCATCGCCAGCAGTTCGGCGTGGACCGGCACCGCCATTTCGGCGGCGGCCGTCGGCGTGGGCGCACGCATGTCGGCGGCATAGTCGCACAAGGTCGTGTCGGTTTCATGCCCGACCGCCGAAATGGTCGGGATCGAGCATTCGGCGACCGCGCGGACGACGATTTCCTCGTTGAAGCTCCACAGATCCTCGATCGAGCCACCACCGCGCGCGACGATGACGAGATCGGGCCGGGGCAGCGGGCCGCTGCCGTCCATGGCGGAAAAGCCGCGCACGGCGCGGGCGATCTGTTCGGCTGCGCCCTGCCCCTGGACTAGCACCGGCCAGAGCAGCACCTGGGTCGGGCAGCGATCCGCCAGACGGTGGAGAATGTCGCGGATCACAGCACCAGTGGGCGAGGTGACGACGCCGATGGTGCGCGGCAGGAAGGGCAGGCGGCGCTTGCGATCGCGGTTGAACAGCCCTTCGGCCGCGAGCTTGGCCTTGAGCTTTTCGAGCAGCGCCATCAGCGCGCCCTCGCCCGCCAGCTCCATCCGGTCGATCACGATCTGATATTTGGAGCGACCGGGATAGGTGGTGAGCTTGCCGGTGGCGATCACCTCCACCCCGTCCTGCGGCTGGAAGGCGAGCCGCTGCGCCCCGCCCTTCCACATCACCCCGTCGAGCACAGCATTGTCGTCCTTCAGCGCCAGATAGAGATGGCCCGAGGCCGCGCGCTTGAAGCCGGAAATCTCGCCGCGCAGGCGAACATGGCCGAAGCGATCCTCGACCGTGCGCTTCAGCAGGCCCGACAATTCGCTGACACTGAGCGGCGGCGCGTTGTCCCCCGCCCTTTCCTCGGCTAACAGGCGGCCCGAACTGTCATAGGCATCAAATTCCGGGGACATGGCCGAGATGAACATCCTTCTGCTTGGCGGCGGCGGCCGCGAACATGCGCTGGCGTGGAAGCTGGCACAATCGCCACGCCTCTCGACGCTCTATGCGGCGCCTGGCAACCCCGGCATAGCCCAGCATGCCACGCTGGTCGACCTCGACGCGACGGATCATCGCGCGGTGCTGGATTTCTGCACCCGCCATTCGATCGCGCTGGTGGTGATCGGGCCAGAAGCGCCGCTGGTCGACGGCCTGGCCGATAATCTGCGCACCATGGGCGTCGCCGTGTTCGGCCCCGACAAGAAGCCGGCGCAGCTGGAAGGGTCCAAGGGCTTCACCAAGGATCTGTGCCAGCGCGCGAACATCCCGACCGCCGGCTACATCCGTGTCACCAGCAAGGATGGCGCGATCGCCGCGCTCGACGATTTCACCCTGCCGGTGGTGATCAAGGCCGATGGCCTGGCCGCGGGCAAGGGCGTGATCATCGCCGAAACGCGGCAGGAAGCGCTCGACGCGCTCGACACCATGTTCTCCGGCGCGTTCGGCAAGGCCGGCGAGGAAGTGGTGCTGGAAGAGTTCATGATGGGCGAGGAAGCCAGCTTCTTTGCCCTGACCGACGGCAGCGCGATCCTGCCCTTCGGTTCGGCCCAGGATCACAAGCGCGTCGGCGACGGCGACACCGGCCCAAACACCGGCGGCATGGGCGCCTACAGCCCGGCCCGCGTGCTGACGCCCGAACTGGAAGCGCAGGTGATCGAGCGGATCATCAGGCCGACGGTCGAGACGCTGGCCGCAGAAGGCATGCCCTATTCGGGTGTGCTCTATGCCGGGCTGATGCTGACCGAGGAAGGTCCCAAGCTGATCGAATATAATGCCCGGTTCGGCGACCCCGAATGCCAGGTGCTGATGATGCGCTTCGACGGCGATCTGGTCGAGCTGCTGCTGGCGGTGGCCGAAGGCAAGCTGGCCGAGCAGGGTCCAGTCGCGCTGGCGGATCGCACCGCGCTGACCATCGTGATGGCGGCCAATGGCTATCCCGGCACGCCGGAAAAGGGCGGCGCGATCAAGGGCATCGACGCAGCCGAAGCACAGGGCGCCCGCGTTTTCCACGCCGGCACGGCGGAGAAGGATGGCATGATCGTCGCCAATGGCGGCCGCGTGCTGAACGTCACCGCGACCGGCGATACCGTGGGCGCGGCGCAGGCCGCCGCCTATGCCGCGGTCGACGCGATCGACTTCCCGACCGGCTTCTGCCGCCGCGACATTGGCTGGCGCGAGGTCGCCCGCGAGGCGCAATAAGGGCCAAACCGGCGCGGGATCGGGACATGTCCCCCTTGTCCCGCGCCGCCAAGCGTCCTTAAATAGGGCGACATATCCATTCCGGGAGGCAAAGGGCGATGCAGGAATTCTTCATGGACTATGGCCTGTGGCTGCTGATCGCGCTGCTGGTCGTGATCGGCCTGGTGTTCCTGCTGTCGGGCAAGGGCAAGTCGGCTGCGGCGGAAGACCCCGCCCCGGTGGCACCGCCCGTGGCCGCCGAGCCGATTGCCGAGCCCGCCGTCGCGCCGCTGGTGGCGACGCCCGATCCGGTGCCGGTTGCCGAACCCGTGGTCGCCGAGCCGGTCGCGGTCGAGCCGGTGGTCGAGGAAACGCCCGCCCCCGTGGTCGAGCCGGCCCCTGCACCGATCCCGGCATCGCCTGCCGTCGCGGCACCAACCGATGGCGCCGACGACCTGCTGAAGCTGAAGGGCGTTGGTCCCAAGCTCGGCGCGCTGCTGACCAAGCTGGGCGTGACGCGCTATGCCCAGATTGCCGGCTGGAGCGACAGCGACATCGCCGCGATCGACGCGAAGCTGGGCAATTTCAAGGGGCGGCCGGTGCGCGACCAGTGGATCGACCAGGCCAAATATCTCGCCGCCGGCGACATTGCCGGCTTCGAAGCGAAATATGGCAAGATCTAAACCGTGATCGTGACCGGTTCCGGTTGCATGGCGACCGGGGCCGGCCTGCGTTGCGGCACCGCGCCCAGCAACAGGGGCGGCAATCGCCCCTGCCCCGCAAGCGCGCTGGCGATGTAGAGCAGCAGCACTGCTCCAGCGAGAATGACGGCGCCATGCGGGTCGAGCATCGCCACCAGCCCCATCACCAGCGGATGCCAGAGATAGAAGAACAGGCTTTCGCGCCCGATCCGGTTGATCGGGCCGAAATGGAGGCGCACCGCCGACACGCTGGGCAGCAGCGCGATCAGCGCCAGACACATCAGCAGGCGGGCGGGCACGAAGGCCAGCGCATTGCCGGTGCCATAAAGATCCGACCACCAGAACAGCCCCAGCGCCCCGACCAGCAGCACGGGCCACAAATAGCGTTTGGGCATGCCCCGTTCGGCCATCAGCATGCCGAAGAAGAAATAGACCGGATAGCGCAGGAAGCGGCTATCGGGCGACAACAGGCTGCCCCCGACCGCGCCATGGTCAAGGCCGAAGCTGTACATGGTCGCCAGGCTGACGGGCGCGCCGATCGCCAGCAGCAAGAGCGGCGAAAGCGGCAGCAACCGGGTCACCAGGATCAACAGGAACAGCGCCGGCACATACCAGAGATGGAAGGGCGGACGCAGCAGCAGGTCGAGCGGCGTCTGCCAGGAAAGCAGGCCGCCGCTGGCGAGCCAGTAGACGATCATCGCCACCGCCCAGGGCAGCAGCATACGTCGGCCATAGCGGCTGAACATCTCGCCAGTCGGCATGGAGCGGGTGCGGGTGACGTTGAGCAGATAGCCGGAAATGCCGATCATCAGCGGCATGCGGAAACCCGAACCGATCCACAGCAGGACATGCTGCTGATGCGTCAATTCCATCGCGTGCCCGCCCATGACGAGCAGGATCAGCAAGCCTTTCAGCAGGTCGATCGACGGGTTCTTGGTCACGATATGCTCGCAAAATTTGCCATCGAAACGATAGCGTCACAATATTGCCAAGCTCTTAAAATCCGCAATGGCATCATTCTGTCGCAGCCATCTTTTCTTAAGGAAAATATCGTTTAGACTTCGGCCATTAGCAGGAGGGTCGCCATCATCTTGCAGAGATTGGATTCCCCATTGGGCAAGCGTCTGCTGGCCCTGTCGATTTTTTGCGTTATCGTCGGGGGCTGGTTCGCCTTCACCCATTATCGCGACGCCAGCCAGACCCTGCCGGACGGGCAGGGACGCGAGGGGCCGTGTGCCCTGTGGTTCGTGGGCAGTTCGTCGATCAAGCGCTGGACCAGCCTGGAGCAGGATATGGCGCCCTGGGTCGCGCATAATCGCGGCATCAACAGCGCCACCTTCAACGAGATATTGCCGCGTTTCGCCAATATCGAGCAGGGCACGCCAAAACCGGCGGCGATCATCCTCTATGCCGGCGAGAATGACCTGGCAGGCGGGCGGCAGGTGCGACCGATCTTCCACGATATGGCCCGCTTCCTGGAGCTGCGCAGCGACATGCTGGGCGATGTGCCGGTCATCATATTGTCGATGAAGCCCAGTCCGGGGCGCTGGGCGATCTTTCCGCAGCAGCAAATCTATAATGATGCGACCCAGCGACTGATTCCGCACATGCAGAATGTCCATTATGCCGACATCACCACGCCGCTGCTGAAGGACGGCAGGCTGGGCGACAATTATCAGCCCGACAAGGTGCATATGAACGCGGCCGGCTATCGCATCTGGGCCGATGTGGTGCGGGCCCGGCTGAAAGAGATTCTGCCGGAGAAGACGGTGAAAGCCTGCGCCGGCTGATCAGGCCTTGCCCAATATCTCCTTCGCGCGCGGCGCAAGGCGTGCGGCGGCGGCGGCATGGATGCCCGGCGCCGCACAGAGCAGGCCGAAGGCGACGGGCTGGGGCCGGTTGAAGGCGAGCGGATCGCCCAGCGCATCGGTGACGATGGCGCCGGCCTCCTGCGCGATCAGGGCGGAGGCGGCGACATCCCATTCATTGCCCCAGCGTACGGTGGCGACCAGATCGGCCTCGTCGGCGGCGACCATCGCCATGCGCAGCGCGATGCTGTTGGGCTTGTCGACGGTGACGAGATCGCGGTCGGCGCGCGGCAGCTGATCGGCGGGGACGCGGGCGCCGGGCAGCATGGTGCGATTGCCGGCATGGAGCGGCACGCCATTGCGGGTCGCGCCCTGCCCTGCCTGCGCAATCCACAATTCCTTGCGCGCGGGCGCCGCCAGAATGCCCAGACGGACCGCGCCATCCTCGACCAGGGCGACCGAGACGGCCCAGCCGGGCCGGCCGCGCAGATAGTCGCGGGTGCCATCGATCGGATCGACCACCCAGACGCGCGATACGCCCAGGCGATGCACGGTATCGGCCGTCTCCTCCGACAGCCAGCCGGCCTGCGGATCGATCGCCGCCAGCCGTTCGCGCAGCATGACGTCGATTTCCAGGTCCGCCTCGCAGACCGGATGGCCGGGCACCTTTTCCCACTGGCGCACGCGCGTCTCGCCATCGGCCCATAGCGCCAGCGCGCGATCGGCCGCATCGGTGACCGCCGCGACGACGGCCGGCAACAGAGGCTCAGCCGCCGGCAACGGTCATCCCGTCGACGCGCAGGGTCGGCACGTTCATGGCATAGCGGAACATCAGGTCATTGGCCGGCACCAGGGTGCGGAACATGTCCTTCAGATTGCCGGCGATGGTGATTTCCGACACGGCCGGGCCGACCGCGCCATTTTCGATCAGGAAGCCGGCGGCGCCGCGGCTATAGTCGCCGGTAACGCCGTTGACGCCCATGCCGATCAGTTCGGTGACATAGATGCCGCGCTTCACATCGGCCATCAGTTCGCCGACCGACAGGTTGCCCGCTTCCATATGGACATTGGTGATGCCCGCGCCCGGCGCACCGGCGCCGCCACGGCTGGCATGGCCGGTGGGTTCCAGGCCAAGCTGGCGGGCCGAGGCGCTGTCCATCAGCCAGCCGGTCAGCACGCCATCCTCGATCAGCGCACGACGCTCGACCGGCAGCCCTTCGCCGTCGAACGGGCGCGAGCGCAGGCCGCGCGGCAGCAGCGGATCGTCGATGATCGTGATCTTGCTGTCGAACAATGTTTCGCCCAGCGAATCCAGCAGGAAGCTGGAGCGGCGGGCGATCGCCGGGCCGACCATGCCGCCGATCAGATGACCGACCAGGCTGGAGCCGATGCGCGGATCGAAGATGACCGGCATGACGCCGCTGTCGACCTTGCCCGGATTGAGCCGGGCCACGGCGCGCTGGCCGGCGCGCATGCCGACTGCTTCGGCATCGTCCAGATCCTTGAGATGGCGGCTGGCATGGCTGGCATGATCGCGCTGCATGTCGGCGCCGCTGCCCGCAAGCACGCTGGCCCAGGTCGAATGGTTGGTCGCGGCATAGGCGCCCGCAAAGCCATGGCTGGTGGCAAGCGCGACCTGGCTGCGGCCGCTGGCAGCGCCGCCGCCTTCGCTGTTGGTGATGCCGGGAATGCTGCGCGCCGCTTCTTCCGCGATCAGCGCGCGTTCGCGCAGCGCGGCGGGTTCGGGCTCCTCCTCGTCCACCAGGTCGAGCGAGGGCGCGCGCTTCCTGAGCAGCCGATCCTCCGGCGCCAGGCCGGCATAGGGATCTTCGGGCGCTTCGCGCGCCATGGCGATGCTGCGATCGATCAGGGTGGCCAGCGTCGCCGGGTTCATGTCCGACGCGGAAATGCTGGCCGAACGCTGGCCGATGAAGACGCGCAAGCCGATCTCCTCGCCCTCGGACCGTTCGACATCCTCCAGCGCGCCGAGCCGCACCGCCACCGTGGTCGAGGCGTTGCACGCGTAGATGGCGTCGGCCGCGTCCGCCCCCGCCTTGCGCGCCGCCGTCACCAGATCCTGCGCGCGCGACTGGGCTTCTTCGAGGCTGAGCATAAGGGGAGGTCGATCCTGTAGTGAAGACGAAGCCGGGCCTTACGCCCTTGCGTCGGACGGGGCAACCGCGCCGCGCAGCCAATGGTCGAGCAGGTGCCAGGCGACCGCCATGCGTGGCGGCGCGAGGAAGGGCGCGTCGGGATCGCCCGCCAGCGCGGCGGCGACGCCATCGGCATCGCACCAGAAGGCATGTTCAATCTCGGTCTCGTCCAGGGTCAGCGCGGGATCATCGCATTGCGCGACACAGGCGATCATCAGCGAGGAGGGGAAGGGCCAGGGCTGGCTCATCACATAGCGGACCGAATGGACCGTGATGCCGGCTTCCTCCTTCAGTTCGCGCGCGACCGCTTCCTCGACCGTCTCGCCCGGTTCGATGAAGCCGGCGAGCGCGGAATAGCGGCCGGGCGGCCAGCTATGCTGGCGACCGAGCAGGACACGGCCCTCATGCTCGGCGAGCATGATCGAGACCGGATCGACGCGCGGGAAATGTTCGGAGGCGCAGGTTCCGCAGCGGCGCGCCCAGCCGGCCTTGTGCGCATGGGTCGGCCCACCGCAGACCGAGCAGAAGCGATGCCGGGCATGCCAGAAGACGAGGCTGCGCGCGGTGCCGTAGAGCGCGACATCGGACGCGGAGACGAGATCGGCGAGGCCACGCGATCGCGGCGTCGCATTGGGCCCCTGTTCCAGCGTCTCGACCAGATGGGCGAAGATCGGGCGATCCTGCAGATCGACGCCGAGCAGCACATGTTCCTCGATCCGCGCGTCGGGGCCAAGCGGGGCGAGGGCCAGGCCATGATCGTCCGTCACCGGCTCCAGCCCTTCGAGGATCAGCAGCCGGGCATTGGGCGAGGCAAAGGCCTGCGCATGAAGCGCGGGATTGCTGCGGATATGGTCGACCCGGTCGAGCGTGCCGCCGACGAAACCGGGCAGGCCGTGCGCCATTGGGTCAGTTCCGTGCATCGTCCGTCATCTCCTTCATCGCCGCATCGGCTGCCCGCGCAAACAGGGTGGGTAGCCCCGCCTCGCCGATCCGGGCGCGCGGCCACCATTCGCCCGCGCCCGCCGGCACATGGTCCAGCCCCACATGGGTAGTGTGGACGCTGAGCGCCAGCGAGAAATGGGTGAAGACATGGGCGACCGGCGGATCGATGGTCCGCCACGGCGCGGCGAAGGGCGGCGTGGCATCGGGCGCAGCATTCCAGTCGGAACTGGGGAGCGCGCGCATGCCGCCCAGCAATCCCTTGTCCGGACGACGCACCAGCCAGACCTGGCCATCGCTGCGTTCGATCCACCAGGCATGGCCGAGGCGATAGGGTTTGGCCTTTTTCGGCGCCTTGACCGGGAAGGCGGCAGGATCGGCAGTGCGCACCGCCGCGCAATCCTCACGCAGCGGGCAGATGCCGCAGGCGGGATTGCGCACGGTGCAGATGGTGGCGCCCAGATCCATCATCGCCTGGGCAAAATCGCCTGCGCGCAGATCCGGCGTGATGCTGTCGGCGGCGGCGCGGATGGCCGGCCGGGCGGCGGGCAGCGGCGTCGCTATCGCGAACAGGCGGGCGACCACCCGCTCGACATTGGCGTCGACCACTACGGCGCGCCGGCCAAAGGCAATCGCGGCGACGGCGGCGGCGGTATAGGCGCCCAGGCCCGGCAGGGCACGCAATGCATCTTCGGTATCAGGGAAGCGGCCGCCATGGTCGGCCACAACGGCGCGGGCACAGGCCAGCAGGTTGCGGGCACGGGCATAATAGCCCAGCCCCGCCCAGGCGGCCATCAGGTCGGCGTCGGCGCTGGCGGCTAGATCCTCCACCGTCGGCCAGCGGACCGTAAATTTCTCGAAATAGGGTCCAACCGCCGCGACCGTCGTCTGCTGCAGCATCACTTCGGACAGCCAGACATGATAGGGATCGGCCGCATTGGCGCCCGGCGGCGCGCGCCAGGGCAGGCGCCGGGCATGGACGTCATAATGGGCCAGCAGATCCCGTGCGATTTTTGAACCCGACATCTCGACGCGCATGGCGGCCCTATGCCATGTAGCGCGCCATGACGGAACGCCCCCCGACCGCGAAAAAGACGAGCCGCGCCACGCCGCCGGCCGAGCGACCCCGCGTGGGTGCGCCGCGCGCGATCGCCGACCTGATGCCGGAAATCGGCCGCACCGCCTTTCGCAAGTTCGGTTTCGTCCAGTCGAGCATCGTCACCCGCTGGAACGATATCGTCGGCGCCGACTATGCCGCGATCACCGCGCCCGAATCGATCCGCTTTCCGGTCGGCCAGAAATCGGGCGGCACGCTGCAACTGACCGTGATGAGCGGCCATGCGCCGATGATCCAGCATGCGCTGCCCGACATCATCGAGCGGGTGAACCGCTTCTTCGGCTATGCCGCCGTCGCCAAGGTGGCGATGAAGCAGGGCATGGTCGGTCCCGCACCGGTCGAGCGGCGCCCGCCGCCCCGCAACCTCAAACCCATTCCGGTCGAGCTGGGGGATTCCCTGCGCGACATCGGTGACCCGGAATTGCGCAAAGTCCTCGAATCGCTGGCACAGGGGCTTGCGAATTCGAATGGCCTGCCCAAGATCGGTTGATGCAACCCGCCCCGTCCGGGGCGATGCCTTAGGACTGCCCCATGACCAAGTTCCGCCTTTCCCTGCTTGCCCTGATCGCCGTTCCCGCCATCGCCGTCGCCGCCGCGCCCAACTGGGTCGCGCAGGTGGTGCGTTCGCCGATCGGCGGCCATGTCATGGGCAACCCCGCCGCCCCGACCAAGCTGGTCGAATATGTGAGCTATACCTGCAGCCACTGCGCCCATTTCGTGAATGACGCGAGTGCATCGCTGAAGGCCGATTATGTGAAGGGCGGCAAGGTCAGCGCCGAAGTGCGCAACGCGGTGCGCGACAAATATGACCTGACCGCCGCGCTGCTGGCCCGTTGCGGCGGCGCCAAGCGATTCATGGGCAATCATGAGGCGCTGTTCGCCAACCAGGATGCCTGGATGGAGCAGATCATGGCGTACGACAAGGGCGCGGCCAAGCCGACCGAGCAGAAGGCGGCGCTGCGCGACATCGGCCAGAAGACCGGCCTCTATGCGCTGATGAACAAGCGCGGCTTCACCAATGCGCAGCTCGACGCCTGCATCGCCGACCCGGCATCGGAAAAGGCGATCCTAGCGATGACCGACGAGGCGTGGAACAAGGTCAAGATCACCGGCACGCCCGGCTTCGTCGTCAACGGCACGCTGGTCCAGGGATCGACCTGGGAGTTGCTCAAGGCCGCATTGCCCGCAGCCGCCCGCTGATCTAAACCGTCCCCAACTATCCATAATTCGGAGCGTCGCCCGTCGTGAAAGTCCTGTCCGGCCTTGCCCTTATCGCCCTGTCCCTGACGCTTGCCGGTTGCGGCAAGAAGGATGAGGGTAATGCAACCTCCGCCGCGCCGATCGCCGCCGTGGCCGCGCCCGCCGGCACCAGCTGGTCGGAAACCGTCGCCGAAACGCCCGAAGGCAATTTCGTGATGGGCAATCCCGCCGCCAAGTTGAAGCTGGTCGAATATGGCTCCTTCACCTGCAGCCACTGCCGCGACTTCGCCCATGAATCGTCGGAAGAACTGAAGGCGATGGTCGATAGCGGTAAGATCAGCTACGAATTCCGCGTCTATGTCCGCGATCCGATCGACATCACGACGGCGCTGCTGGCCCGTTGCGGCGGCAAGGACATTTATTACCCGCTGTCGGAACAGTTCTTCGCCAACCAGAGCGCGATGTTCGAAAAGGCGCAGGGCCTGGGCGACGCCCCCTATCAGGCGATGGTGTCGGCCCCGCCGGCGCAGCGTTTCGGCCAGCTGGCCAACGCGCTGGGCCTCATTGACTATGCCAAGCAGCGCGGCATTGCCGAGGATCAGGCCAAGCAGTGCCTGGCCGACACGGCAACTGCCGAGAAGCTGGCCAAGGGCGTCGAAGCGGCCAATGCCCAATATAATATCTCCGGCACGCCGACCTTCCTGATGAATGGCGTGGTGGTCGAGAATGCCTCGTCCTGGCCGGTGCTGAAGAACAAGCTCAAGGAAGCGGGTATCTGATTGGCGCAAGGGGGGGCGACATCTGAAGGCCTGAGGCCCAAGGAGACCGGGGCGGCACCCTGCCCCGGCGTTTCCCCATGCAGATAAAGCGGCTCAAGCTTTCGGGCTTCAAGAGCTTCGTCGATGCGACCGAATTGCGCATCGAGCCGGGCCTGACCGGCATTGTCGGCCCCAATGGCTGCGGCAAATCCAACCTCTTGGAAGCGATCCGCTGGGTGATGGGCGAATCCAGCGCCAAGTCCATGCGCGGCGGCGGCATGGAGGATGTGATCTTCGCCGGCACCACCAGCCGGCCGCAGCGCGACTTTGCCGAAGTGTCGCTGCTGACCATCCAGGAACAGGGCGAGCTGTTCAACGCGGTCGATGTCGGCGCGGATGGCGAGCTGGAGGTCACGCGCCGGATCGAGCGCGGCGCGGGCAGCGCCTATCGCGCCAATGGCAAGGATGTGCGCGCCAAGGATGTGGCGCTGATCTTCGCCGATGCCGCCACCGGCGCGCACAGCCCGGCGCTGGTCAGCCAGGGGCGGATCGCCGCCGTCATCGCCGCCCGGCCGCAGGAACGGCGCGCCATGCTGGAAGAGGCCGCAGGGATCGCCGGCCTGCATGTCCGGCGCAAGGATGCCGAGCAGAAATTGCGCGCGGCCGAGGGCAATCTGGCCCGGCTGGACGAGATACTGGCCGACATGGACAGTCGCGCCGGCAATTTGCGGCGCCAGGCGCGCGCGGCGGAGCGCTATATTCGCCTGTCCGAACAGATACGCGTTGCCGAGGGCCGGGTGATCTTCGCCCGCTGGCGCGAAGCCAATGCCAGTGCCGAGGCGGCGCGGGCCGAGGCGAAGCTGGCCGAGGCGACCGTGGGCGCGGCGCAGGAGGCGCTGACCGCCGCCAATGTCCATAGCAGTGCCGCAGTGACCGCGCTGGCCGAACGGCGGGCCGAGGCATTGGCGACGCGCGATGCCGCCAGCGAATCCGGCCACCAGCTCAACACGCTGAAGGCAGAGCGCGACGGGGTCGTGCGGCGGCTGCATGACCTGGCGCAGCAGGCGGCGCGGCTGGACGAGGATCGCGAGCGCGAGGGCACGCTGGCCAATGACGCGGCCGAGGCGATCGCGCGGCTGACCGCCGAGGTTGCGAGCCTGAAGGGCCGGATTGCCGAGACCGAGGCGATGCGCCCCGATTTCGCCGCGCGTATCGCCCGCGCCGAGGATGGCGCGCGCGATGCCGAACTGGAGCTGGCCAGGGCGATGGCCAAGCAGGCGGGCGAGCAGGCCGAATTGCGCGTCGCCGAGGCGGCGCTGGCGGCGGCGCGCGACCGGCTGGGCCGGGCGGAGCAGGCGATGCGACGGCTGGAGGGGGAAGCGGCGGCCTTGCCCGATGCCGCGCCGCTGGAAGCGAAGCGCGACGAGGCAGCGGCGGCGCAGGTCCGCGCCAATGCCGATCGCGAGGCAGCGGAAGCGGCGATCGCGACGGCCGAGACGGAGCGGCAGGTGGCGAGCGAGGCGCGGTCGGCAGCGGAGGCGGCGCTGGCATCGGCGCGGGCCGCGCTGGCGGCGCTGGACAGCGAGGCGACGGCACTGCGCAAGGCGATCGATGCCGGCGGCAGCGGCCGGGCGCGGGCGCTTGACCAGTTGAAGGCGGCACCGGGCTATGAGCGGGCGCTGGCGGCAGCGCTGGGCGATGATCTGGAAGCACCGATCGGGGCGGAAGGGCCGCGTCGCTGGGCGGGCGCTGACGCGTTGAAGGATGATCCCGGCTTGCCCGACGGCGCCAGCCCGCTGGCCGCGCATGTGACCGCGCCCGCGGCGCTGGCGCGGCGGCTGGCGCAGGTGGCGGTGGTGGAGCGCGACAACGGCCAGGCGCTGCAGGTCGGCCAGCGGCTGGTAACGCTGGATGGGCAATTGCGGCGCTGGGACGGCTATGTCGCGGTCGAGGGTGGCGCGGCGGCCGCCGAACGGCTGATCCGCATCAACCGGCTGGAGGCGATCGATGCTGCGCGCCCAGAGGCGGCGCAGGCGGTCGAGGGTGCGCAGGCGGAACAGGCCGAGGCTGGCGCGCGCGAGAAGGCGGCGGTGGATGCGCTGGCGGCCGGGCGCACCAAATTGAGCGATGCGGACCAGCGGCTGCGCACGGCGCTGCGCGCGGCGGACGAGGCGGCGGGGGCGCTGGAGCGGCTGAGCGGCAGGCGCGAGGCGATCGAGGAACGGCTGGCCGAGGCCCGGCGCGACCAGGAGAGGGCGCAGGCCGAGCATGACAAGGCGTCGGCCGCGCGGGCCGCCCTGCCCGATGGCGCCGAGACGCGGGCGCAGGTGGCGGCACTGTCGCAGGCGAGCGAGAAGGCGCGCATGGCCGTCAGCCAGTTGCAGGCCGACCAGGCACTGGCCGACCGGGCGCTGTCGAGCGATCGCGAGCGCATGGCGGCCGCCGATGCCGAGGCCAAGGGTTGGAACACCCGCGCCGGCGAGGCCGCCAAGCGCATCGCCGCCATGGCATCACGCGGCGAGACGGTGGTGCAGGAGCGTGCCGCGATCGAGGGCCAGCCCGAGGCGCTGGGCGCCAGCATCGCCACGCTGACCGAGGAGCGCGAGGCGCAGGTCGAACGCGCCGAACAGGCCCGCCGCGCCGAGATCGAGGCCGAGGCGACGCTGAAGGCAGCCGAAAAGCGTGCGGCCGATGCCGGCGAGGCGCTGGCCGGTGCGCGTGAGGCGCGGGCGACGGCGGTGGCGCGGGCAGAGGCGGCGGACGAGCGGCGGATCGAGACGAACCGCCTGTCGGGCGAGCGGTTCGAATGCCCGCCACCGGTGCTGCCGGAGAAACTGGGCTTTCCCAGCGCCGACATCCGCATCGCCCAGAGCGAGCAGGCCGAGCATGACCGACTGTCGGCCGAGCGCGAGCGGATCGGCCCGGTGAATCTGGTCGCGGCGCAGGAACTGGAGGAGCTGGAGACGATCCAGGCGACCAGCCGGTCCGAAAGCGCGGAACTGACCCAGGCGATCAACCAGCTGCGCGGATCGATCGGCAGCCTCAACCGCGAGGGGCGGCAGCGGCTGCTCGCGGCGTTCGAGGCGGTGGACGGCCATTTCCGCCGGCTGTTCACGACGCTGTTCAACGGCGGTCAGGCGCATCTGGAACTGATCGACAGCGACGATCCGCTGGAGGCGGGGCTGGAGATCATGGCCCAGCCGCCGGGCAAGAAGCTGGCGGCGCTGACTTTGTTGTCGGGCGGCGAACAGGCGCTGACCGCGGTGGCGCTGATCTTCGGCCTGTTCCTCACCAATCCGGCGCCGATCTGCGTGCTGGACGAAGTCGACGCGCCGCTGGACGATGCCAATGTCGAGCGTTTCTGCGACCTGCTCGACGCGATGGTCGCCCAGACCCGCACCCGCTACCTGATCGTCACCCATAATGCGGTGTCGATGGCGCGCATGCACCGACTGTTCGGCGTCACCATGGTGGAGCGCGGCGTCAGCCGGCTGGTGTCGGTCAACCTGCACGGCGCCGAGGCGCTGCTGGCGGCGCAATAGTTTTTGTAGTTACAAATATTGACGACTCACCGCTATTGTGCGACTTTGGCAATGGCGTTTTCCACCCCGCCGATAAAAAACGGATAATCCTCAACGGTAAGGTGGAATGATGAACATCAGTTTCGATCCCGCCAAACGGCAGGCAACGCTGGAAGAGCGTGGGCTGGACTTTGCTGATGCGCTTACGCTGTTCGAAGGGCCGGAACTGACAGCTCTGGACGACCGCAAGGACTATGGTGAGGATCGGTTCATCACCTATGGCTATCTCCATGGCAGGGCGGTGATTTTGGTGTGGACACCACGCGACGACGGACGGCGCATCATTTCAATGAGACATGCAAATGACCGAGAAAGAGCCAGATTTGAAAACGCCCTGGGTCGACCCAGATGATGCGCCGGAACTGGACGACCATTTCTTCACGCATGCTGAATTTCGGGTCGGTGGGAAGATTGTTCGTCCTGGCACCGGCACGCTCACCAAGCCCGGCCGGCCGAAATCGGACCGGCCCAAGCAGCAAGTGACTCTGCGGCTCGATCAGGCGGTGCTGGACGCCTTCCGCGCGACCGGTCCGGGCTGGCAGAGCCGGATCAATGCGCAATTGCGCAAGGCGCTGGGCCTCTAGGAGCCGCCTTTCCGCGACTGGACCTTCCCGGTCGGCGCCGATTGCCTGCTGTGGTGGCCTGATCACGGAGTTGTGCCATGGACCTGCCGCCCTTTGCTCTCGACCATTGGCTGTCGGCCTATGATTTCGCGACGCCGCCGATCGCCTATAATCTGGCGTCGAGCACCGGGCCGCGCTGGAGCGTGGCGGAGATTTGCGCGCTGGGCGACGCGCCGCTGGCGATCGACGATGTTGTGCTGAGCTATGCCCCGCCCGAGGGGAGCGCGGCCTTGCGCGCGGCGATCGCCGCCTTTCATGACAGCGAAGCTGACAGGGTGGTGGTCACCACCGGATCGTCGGAGGCGCTGTCGATCTTCTTCTGCCTAGCCGCGCGGCCGGGCGCGCATATGCTGATGCCGGATCCCGGCTATCCGGCCTATGCGGCGGTGGCGCAGGCCTGGGGGCTGGGGACGCGGCCCTATGCGCTGACGCGTGAGACCGGCTTTGCGCAGGATGTGGATGCGATCCTGGCGCTGGTCGATGGCGACACCGCCGGGGTGGTGGTCAATACGCCGCATAATCCCAGCGGATCGGTGATGCCGCGCACAGAGATCGCACGGTTGGCGGCGGCGCTGGCCGAGCGCGGCGTGCCGCTGCTGGTCGATGAGGTCTATCATCCGCTCTTTTTCGGTACGCCGCAGCAATCGGCCGCCGGCATTCCCAACGCCTATGTCACCAGCGACATGTCCAAGGCACTGTCGCTGCCGGGATTGCGGATGGGATGGATCATCGCGCCCGACGATGCACAGCGCGCCCGGATCATCGACGCGCGCAGTTATTTCACGATCAGCAGTTCGCCGCTGCTGGAGCGGCTGGCGACCCATGCGCTACAGCATAGTGGTGCCATCACCTATCGGCTGAAGGCGGTTGCGACTGTCAACATCGCTGTCCTCGACCGGCTGATCGACGAGGCCGACGGCAAGCTGCAATGGGTGCGGCCACAGGGTGGCACCACCGCCTTTCCCTGGCTGGGGGACGGGCGCGACAGCCGGCCGCTGTGCGAGGCGCTGGCGGCGCAGGGTGTGCTGCTGGCGCCGGGTGACTGCTTCGGCCAACCAGCGCATATCCGGCTGGGCTTCGCGCAGCAGGCCGAAGGCTTCGCGATCGCGGTGGAGCGGATCGCGACTGCCCTCGCCGCCATTTAGCTCCGGCCGAACCAGCCCTTCATCCGGCGGATCAGGCCGCGCTCGCTGACCGCCTCGAACATCTCGTCCGGCCCTTCGGGATCGAGCACCTCATTATCGGCGAGCCAGGCCTGGACATCGGCGAGGTCCGGCACCTCATAGGGGCGCAGGGTGCGGCCGGGCTTGGTGCGCAATTCCTCGATCGCGGCGATCAGGCCGCGCTGGGCGATCACCGCCGACACACGCTCGCGCGGCAAGTCGAGATGTTCGGCGATCAGGTCGTCGCGAATGGCCAGGATCGCCTCCTGCCGGCCATCATTGCCGGGCAGCGCGGTGTCGATCACCACGTCGCATTCGGTGTCGAGCCGCATCGAGCGGTTGTTCATGTTGGACGAGCCGACGCGGATCAGCCGGTCGTCGACGATCAATATCTTGGCATGGACATAGATGGGGGCGCCGCGCGTGGTGAAGGGGTGGTAGATGCGCAGCTTGCCATGCGGGTCGCGCTCCTTGAGCGCCTCGAACAGACGGGCGCGGGCGGTGTCCATCGCCTGCTGCTCCAGCCAGCCATCGGCCTGGAGCGGGTTGATGATGACGATGTCCGGTCCATCCGGATCGCCGAGCCGCTTGGCGATCGCCTCGGCAATGCGGCGCGAGGCGAAATATTGGCTTTCGGCATAGATGCAGTGCCGGGCGGCCGCGATCTGGTGAAGATAGAGCTTCTCGATCTCGATCAGTTCGTCCTGATCGTCCATCTTCGGCGCGGAGCGGGCGATGGCGACGTCGACATGCTCGAAATGGACCGGCAGCGCGTCGGGCCAGCAATCATATTCGCCCTCGACCGGGGCCAGTTCGTCGCCGCCGGCGCCGACCCAGCGGGCGCGGGCATGGTCGCCCAGCGCCATCGCCACCGGCCCCTGCAAGGCGGTGGTGGCATCATGCCAAGGGCCATAGGGCGAGCCGTCGGGATGGCGGCGGGCGGGATCCTCGTCGCGATGATGGCGCGTGTCCCAGCGATCGCCGGTCATGTCGATGCCGCCGCAAAAGGCGAAGCAATCGTCGATCACGACGATCTTCTGATGGTGCGAGGCGGCCGGCGGATGATGGCCGTCCAGCTTCACCGTGACGCGCGGATGGGCCATCCATTTGAGCGTGGTGAAGAGGTTGGTCGGCCGGACCATCGACTTCATCGCGCCCATGTCCCAACGCAGCAGATAGATTTCCAGGTCCGGCGTGCGTTCCACCAGCCAGCTGATGAAGTCGCCGATCACCACCGGCGCGCCATCATCGGCCTGGTCCTCGCGGATCAGGCTGATCGCCGCGTCGAAATCCCAGCCGATCAGCATGATCCGCTTCTTCGCCTTCAGCATCGCGGCGCGGGCATGCCGGAAATAGGCGTCGGCATCGACGATCACGCTGGCGCGCACCGCCTGTTCGATGCGCCAGCAATCCTCGCCGGGGGTGGGCAGACCGGTCATGCTCATGCGCCGGCACTCCCGACGACCAGACAGGCAAGGAACATCAGCAATCCTGCAAAACGGTTGGAGCGGAATTTGACGAGCGGATCGGTGCCGTCTTCCTTCAGCGTGCCGACCTGCCAGAGCAGATGGGCGGCCATCGGCGCCAGCGCGACCAGCGCCAGCAGCTGCGGCCGGACTTGCCAGATGGCACTGGCCCACAGCGCGAGCGCGACGAGATAGCAGAGCGTCACCCCGCCCCGGACATGGCGGCCCATCGACAAGGCGCTGGAGCCGATGCCGATGAGCGCGTCATCCTCCCGGTCCTGCAGCGCATAGATGGTGTCATAGCCCAGCACCCAGAAGATGCAGCCGGCATAGAGGCACAGGCCCGGCAGGGTCAGCGCACCGGCAATCTCGCTCCAGCCGACCAGCGCCGCCCAGGAAAAGACGATGCCGAGCCAGACCTGCGGCCAGCCGGTGATCCGCTTCATGAAGGGATAGGCGGCGACCAGCGCCAGCGAGCCGAGCGCCACGACCTGGGCATAGCCGCTGAGCTGGAACAGGACGATGAGGCCGATCAGGCAGAGCGCGAGCAGCCAGGCCCAGGCGGTCTTGACCGACATCGCGCCGCTGGCGAGCGGGCGGGCGGCGGTGCGCGCGACCCGCGCATCGAGATCGCGATCGACGATGTCGTTGAAGACGCAGCCTGCGCCGCGCATCGCGATGCTGCCGAGCAGCAGCCAGAGGATCAGCGGCCAGCGGACAAAGGCACCGCCCGCCAGCGCCACCGCCCAGGCGCCGGGCCAGAACAGCAGCCACCAGCCGATCGGCCGGTCGAGTCGGGCCAGCGAGGCCAGGATCCGCGGGGTTTCCGGCAGGCGCGCAAGCAGGCCGCGCGCTTCGCTGTCGGGGACGATCGACTGATTCACTGCAACTCCGTTCGTCCCGCGCTTGTCGGGAACGCGCTTTCCTCTTTAGGGAAGATCGGGCCGACGACAAGCGCGGCCGGAATGGACGAGACAAAATGACCGCTACCCCCGCCTGGCCGCCGCAGAGCGCCCCGCGCCTGCATGTCGAAACGCTGCTGGGCGAAGGGGTCGCCGTGCCGGTCGACGGCAACGGCGCCCATTACCTCATCAGCGTGATGCGGGTGAAGCCGGACGATATCGTGCTGCTGTTCGACGGCAAGTCGGGCGAGTGGGCGGCACGGGCGCGCGACATTCGCAAACGCGACCTGGTGCTGGAATGCGTGCAGCAAACCAAGCCGCCGGAGGTGGTGCCCGATTTCTGGCTGTGCTGCGCGCCGATCAAGAAGGGGCGGATCGACCTGATCGCGGAAAAGGCGTGCGAGCTGGGCGTCGCGCGATTGCAGCCGGTGCTGACCCGGCGAGCGGTGGTCGACAAGCTCAATCTCGACCGGCTGCATGCCCATCTGGTGGAGGCGGCCGAGCAATGCGGGCGCACGGCCCTGCCGGAGCTGACCGAAATGGTGAAGCTCGACGCGTTGCTGAAGGGCTGGTCGGCGGAGCGGCATCTGTTCTTCGCCGACGAGACTGGTGGCGCATCGCTGGACGAAACCTTGCGCGCCCATCCCGGCCCGGCGGCCTTCCTGGTCGGGCCGGAGGGCGGATTCGATCCGGCCGAGCGCGAGGCGATCCGGGCGACGCCGGGTGCCGTTCCTGTGTCGCTGGGCCCGCGAATCCTGCGCGCGGAGACGGCCGCGATCGCCGCGACGGCGGCCTGGATGACGGTGAATGGCGACTGGGGCTAATGGTTTTCTTCCGCAACCAATTGAAGCGGGCATAGGCCTGCCTTATCTGTCGCATTCGCGCCTCGATTTGACGCGCAAAGGGGAAAGACTAAGGGCGGGGCATGAGCACCAGAACAGACTCGGGCGGACATGATCCCGTCATCGAAAGCCGCGACCAGCTGATCGCGGCCTTTGCCAAGGGCGCCAAGCCCAAGGATCGCTGGCGGATCGGCACCGAACATGAGAAATTCGTCTATTCGACGAAGGACCATCACGCCCCGGCCTATGAGGAAAAGGGCGGCATCCACACGCTGCTGATCGGCCTGACCCGCTATGGCTGGAGCCCGGTGTTCGAGGGCGAGAATATCATCGCTTTGTCCGGCGCCGACGGCACGATCAGCCTGGAACCGGCGGGCCAGCTGGAACTGAGCGGTGCGCCGCTCGACAATCTGCACCAGACCTGCGCCGAGACCGGCCGCCATCTGGAACAGGTGAAATATGTCGGCGACATGCTGGGGCTGGGCTTCCTGGGCCTTGGCATGTGGCCGGACAAGACCCGCGCCGAGCTGCCGATCATGCCCAAGGGCCGCTACGACATCATGCTGCGGCACATGCCGCGCGTGGGATCGATGGGCCTGGACATGATGCTGCGCACCTGCACCATCCAGACCAACCTCGACTATGGCAGCGAGGCGGACATGGTGCAGAAGTTCCGCGTATCGCTGGCGCTGCAGCCGCTGGGCACCGCGCTGTTCGCCAATTCGCCCTTCACCGAGGGCAAGCCGAACGGCTTCCTGTCCTATCGCAGCCATATCTGGTCGGACACCGACCCGCAGCGCACCGGCATGCTGCCCTTCGTGTTCGAGGATGGCTTTGGTTACGAGCGCTATGCCGACTATGCGCTCGATGTGCCGATGTATTTCGTCTATCGCGACGGCAAATATATCGATGCGGCGGGGCTTTCGTTCCGCGACTTCCTGGACGGCAAGCTGTCGGTGCTGCCCGGCGAGAAGCCAACCGAGAAGGATTGGGAGGATCATCTCTCCACCGCCTTCCCCGAAGTGCGCCTGAAGAGCTTCCTGGAAATGCGCGGGTCCGATGGCGGACCGTGGAATCGCATCTGTGCGCTGCCGGCTTTGTGGGTCGGCCTGCTCTATGACCAGGGCGCGCTCGACGCCGCCTGGGATCTGGTCAAGGACTGGAGCATGGAGGAGCGGCAGATACTGCGCGATTCCGTGCCGAAGCTGGGCCTCGACGCGCCGGTGTCGGGCGGGCGCACGCTGCGCGATATCGCGCCGCAGGTGCTGGATATCGCCCGCTCAGGGTTGGCCGCGCGCCAGCGGTTCAACGCCGCGGGCGACAATGAGACCGGCTATCTGTCGGCCCTCGATGAAGTGATCGCCACCGGCAAGACCCCGGCCGAGCGGCTGCTCGACCGCTATCATGGCGAATGGGGCGGCGATGTCAGCCGCGTCTATGCCGAGGAAAGCTTCTGATCCTACCCGGCCCGCCGGTCATTCGGCGGGCTGGGTTTCCCGTGGCGCGTCCGGCTTGCGGCCGACGACCCAGGCGAAGAAACGCGGCACCGGCGCATTGCGTGCCATCCAGTCGCTATAGGCCTGATAGGCGGGATCGGCGGACAGATGCTGTTCCTCCGTCTTGGCCCGCCAATAATAGACAGCGTTGGTGACCCCCAGCAGCGCGCAATTGCGCACCATGTCGGTCAGGCTGCCGGTGGTGGTGAGGAAGGGCAGCGACGAGAACCACCAGAAGAGATTCTTGGTCAGATAGGCCGGGTGGCGGGTCCAGCGATAAGGCCCATGGGTCAATATGCCGCGATGGGTGAGGTTGGAGAAACGGATGCCGAAGGCGACCGTCGCCCAGGCATAGATGGCGGTCAGCAGCACCAGCAAGGCGCCCAGCCCCCATTGCAGCGCCGGCATGCCCCGCGTCCAGACATCCCATTCGGCGCCGCCGCCATGATAGTCGAACGGGCCGCCCGCCCCCATCATGACGAAGGGCGGATAGCAGAGCAAAGCCGCGAGCCAGCCGCCCAGATAGGGATTGGCGGTGCGGATATGGGAATCCAGCGGCTTCATCGTCAGCAGATAGCCGACCGTCGCCATGCAGACGTCGATCATGAACATGATGCCGATCAGGAAACCGGTCAGCGCGACCGGATTGTGCAGCAGGTCGTCGAGCCGCCAGTCGATGACGCTGGAAAAATTGCCCGGCACGATGCTGATCATGAAGGCGGTGAAAAAGCCCTTCACCGCCCAGGCGCGGGCATGGTTGGCGACCTGCGCCATGTCCGCCTTGCCGGCCGCGCCGCCAATGACCCATTGGCCGAAGGCGAAACAGGCATCGCGCGGTTCGACCAGCCGGCGGTCGAGCCAGATGACATAGGGAATGGACAGCAACAGCAGCCAGGGCGCCGCCGCCATCAGCAGATCCATGGCGAAGCGATAGCTGCCGGTCCAATACCAGCGGCCGATGCAGTAGCAGACGGCAATCGCCAGCCATGTGGCCCACAGGCCCGCAATCTTCACCAGGCTGATGTCGAGCATGCTGCGGACCGAGCGGGCCGGCCCGTTCCAGTCGATGCCGGTGCTGGGGTTGCGATGCACCTTGTCCACCAGCAGCGACCAGAGCACCATCGGTATGCCACAGGCGACCACCGCGGCCAGACCCGCATTGGGACCGTTCATGCCATAATGGCGCGCCACCAGGGTCCAGAGGCCAAGGCCGACCAGGCCGGCAATGCCGACACCATGGCTGACGGCGGATTTGGGGCAGGGATCGGCGCTCTTGCTCATGGGACCGGGCTTATAGCCGATATTGGTAAGCAAGCCATGAAGCCCATGGCTCAACCGCCCAGTACGTTGATGGTGAAGGCGAGGATGCCGAGGTTGAAGACGAAGGCGGCGAGGCAGTGGAGCGTCACCGTGCGGCGCATGCCGGTCGAGGTGATCGACACGTCGGAGGTCTGGAAGGTCATGCCCAGCGTGAAGCCGAAATAGAGGAAGTCCCAATAGACCGGCTCGTCCGTGTCCGGGAAATCCAGGCCGCCTGCATCCTTGCCCTTGTCATCGGCGAGGTAGAAGGCATGGGCATAGTGCATCGCATAGACGAGGTTGGAAAAGAGCCAGGCGATAACGAGCGTCGCCAGCAGCAATATGATGCTTTCCGCATCGGGATGGCCCGGCGCGCTGGCGGCGACGCCGACCGCGACCAGGATGACGATGCACACCACCCCGGTCAGCAGCAGCATCAATTGCCGGTTCGCGTCATTGAGCACGGCCTTGCGCCGCATCTGGGCCGGATCGGAATCGATGAGCGGCACGGCGGCGAGGCAGAAGGCGATGGCAGCAAGGTCGAACCCGCCCATCACCGCCTCATGCCAGGGCAGCCACAGCATCAACGGCGCGATCGACAGCAGCAGCATGAGGAACATGCCATAGCGCCAGGGAAAGAGGGTGGATCGCTTCTGCGTCTTGGCCATGGCGCATCAAAGGCCTGAAAATGCCGCCGCGCAAGCGTTTAGAGCACGGTCGCCACCAGGCCCAGCGCGGCGGCCTCATTGGCTTCCAGATACCAGTTTTCCGGCGCACGCTGCAGCACCTCCTCCATCGTCACCTGCGATCCCAGGATCAGATTGGCAAAGCCCTCATTCTGGATCGCGATCGACGCCTCGATCTCGTGGAGCGAAGCCTTCAATGTAGCGATGCAGGTGGAGAGCGGCCCTTCGAGATGGATGTTCTTGGTGATGAGCCGCTCATGGATCATCAGCCGGGTGCCGCGCGTCAGATAGCGATTCTCGGTGGCGAAGAAGCTCATGAAGGTGGCGCCGGCGGAATAGACGGCGGTCTTGCCGAGGAAGACCAGCCGCCGTTCGGGATAGAGGTCCGAATGGAAGCGGATATCCTCCCCCATCATCCGCGCGATCTCCGGATCGCCGCCCAGGGTGGAGATTTCAACCACCACCAGCCCCTGCTGCGGCGCGGTGGACAGGCAATTCTTGAAATGCAGATACATGCCATGGTCGACCACGCCCGACAGCATGATCGCGGGAAATTCGAAATCCTTCGGGGTCAGCATCGGCGCGGTCATCAGCATCGTCTCTTGGTCCTCTGGCGGATGGCAATCGACCGGCATTACGCACGGGCCGCCATTTGGTGCCCGACCCGCCATGCGCTTTTGTCTGGCGCGGGGCGCAAGAGGTTGTAAAGAACAGATCATGACCATGGGGCAATGGCGATGATCGCGAAACTCAAAGGACGGCTGGACAGCACGGGCATCGACCATGCCATCATCGATGTCGGCGGGGTCGGCTATCTGGTCGGCGCGTCGTCGCGGACGCTGGCGGCGCTCGGCCCGGTGGGCGAGGCGGTGACCATCCATACCGAGATGCTGGTGGCCGAGGATTCGATCCGGCTGGTCGGCTTTGCCCGTGCCGAGGAGCGCGACTGGTACCGGCTGCTGACCCATGTGCAGGGCGTGGGATCGCGCGTGGCGCTGGCGATATTGTCGGCGCTGGAGCCGCTGGAGCTGCATCGTGCGATCATGATGGGCGACAAGGCGATGATCGCGCGCGCCAATGGCGTCGGCCCCAAGCTGGCCCAGCGCATCGTCAATGAGCTGAAGGACAAGATCGGCGCGGCACCGGCCGGGGCGCCGGGCATGCCGGGCGTGGTTGCGCTGCCGACCGGCAGCTTTGCCGCCGACGCGCTGTCGGCGCTGCAGAATCTGGGCTTCAAGCCGGCCGAGGCAAGCGGCGCGGTGGCCGCCGCCGAAGAGGAACTGGGCGACGGCGCCAGCCTTGACGCGCTGGTCCGCCTGGCACTGCGGAAGGCGGCGAAGTGAGCGAAGACGATCGCCTGATCACCCCGGCCCGCCGGGCCGAGGACGTCGATGCGGCGCTGCGGCCCAAGTCGCTCGACGAATTTGTCGGGCAGCAGGCGGCGCGCGAGAATTTGCGCATCTTCATCCAGGCGGCGCGCACCCGTGGCGAGGCGCTGGACCATGTGCTGTTCTTCGGCCCGCCGGGTCTTGGCAAGACGACGCTGGCGCAGATCGTCGCCAAGGAAATGGGCGTGGGGTTCCGCGCGACGTCCGGCCCGGTGATCGCCAAGTCGGGCGACCTAGCCGCCCTGCTCACCAATCTGGACGAAGGCGATGTCCTGTTCGTCGACGAGATTCACCGGCTCAATCCGGCGGTCGAGGAAGTACTCTATCCCGCGATGGAGGACCGGGCGCTCGACCTGATGATCGGCGAGGGACCGTCGGCCCGGTCGGTGCGCATCGACCTGCCGCGCTTCACCCTGGTCGGCGCGACCACGCGCCAGGGGCTGCTGACGACGCCGCTGCGCGATCGGTTCGGCATTCCGGTGCGATTGCAATTCTACACAGTGGACGAACTGGAACTGGTGGTCCGGCGCGCGGCGCGGCTGCTGGACCTGGCGATCACGTCGGATGGCGCGATCGAGATCGCCCGCCGGTCGCGCGGGACGCCGCGCATCGCCGGGCGGCTGCTGCGCCGGGTGCGCGACTTTGCAAACGTCGCCGGCGCCCCGACCGTCGATGCCAAGGTGGCGGACGCGGCGCTGCAACGGCTGGAGGTCGATCATCTCGGCCTCGACCTGATGGACCGGCGCTATCTGCACATGATCGCCGACATCTATCGCGGTGGTCCGGTGGGGGTCGAGACGCTGGCGGCCGGTCTGTCCGAAGCGCGCGACACGATCGAGGAAGTGGTCGAACCCTATCTGATCCAGTTGGGGCTGATCGCCCGCACCGCGCGGGGGCGTTGCCTCAACGGGCCGGGCTGGAAGCATCTGGGCCTCAATCCCCCGGCCGGGTCGCAGGACGGGCTGTTCGACTGATCCCATTGGCGCTTGCGCCATTCGGCCAGCCTTTCTAGAGCGCGCGCTTTCCCGATTCGACGCAGCGATATGCGCCGAAACCCGTTATAGCCAGCTGGCGCTGCAGGCGCGCGGCAGACGCGCCGATGTAAGAGGAGTTGAGCCTGTGAGGGCGATCGAACGTTTCCCCAATCTGGTCACCATGTTCTTTGCCCGTGCCAAGGAAAAGGGCGACGCGCCCTTCCTGTGGCGCAAGACGCAGGGGACATGGCAGTCGCTGAGCTGGGCCGAAGTGGCGCGCCAGGTGGCGGCGATGGCGGCCGGGCTGAAGGCGGAAGGGCTCAAGCCCGGCGACCCGGTGATGCTGGTCAGCGAAAATCGCCCGGAATTCTGCATCGCCGATCTGGCGATCATGGCGGCCGGCTGCATCACGGTGCCGACCTACACCACCAATACGACGCGTGACCATCAGCATATCCTGACCGACAGCGGCGCGCGCGCGGTGATCGTGTCGACCGCCAAGCTGGCGACCACGCTGATGCCGGCGGTGCTGCGATCGCAGGTCAGCCTGGTCATTCCGATGGAACCGATCCGCGGTGCGCAGGGCAATTATACCTGCCGCCTGTGGTCCGACCTGATCGCCGCCCATCCGGCCGATGTCGATGCCTGTGCGCTGGCCCAGACCGCCGCGCGCAGCGACCAGGCTTGCATCATCTATACCAGCGGTACCGGCGGCGCCCCGCGCGGCGTGATGCAGCATCATGGCGCGATCCTGGCCAATGTCGAAGGCGCGGGACAGGTGGTGCTGGAGGATTTCGGCTGGGGCGACGAGGTTTTCCTGTCCTTCCTGCCCCTGAGCCATGCCTATGAGCATAGCGGCGGCCAGTTCCTGCCGATGCTGCTGGGCGGGCAGATCTATTATGCCGAAGGGCTGGAGAAGCTGGCCAGCAATATCGAGGAAGCCCGGCCGACCATCATGGTCGTGGTGCCGCGCCTGTTCGAGGTGCTGCGCACCCGCATCATCAAGTCGATCGAGAAGCAGGGCAAATTCCCCACCTATCTGCTCAACCAGGCCCTGCGCATCGCCGCCAAGGAACAGCAGGGCAAGTCGTCGATCGTCGACCTGCCGATGAAGGCGCTGCTGTCGCGCACCCTGATCCCCAAGATTCGGGCGCGGTTCGGCGGGCGGATGAAGGCGTTGGTGTCGGGCGGCGCGCCGCTGAACCCGGATGTCGGCCTGTTCTTCGAGGCGATGGGGCTGATGCTGCTGCAGGGCTATGGCCAGACCGAGGCCGGACCGGTGATCAGCTGCAACCGCCCCGCCGCCGGCATCGCGATGGATACGGTCGGCCCACCGCTGGACGGGGTCGAGGTCAAGATCGCCGAGGATGGCGAGATATTGGTGCGCGGCGAGCTGGTGATGCACGGCTATTGGCGCAACCCGGCCGAGACCGAGAAGGTGCTGAAGAATGGCTGGCTGCACACCGGCGACATTGGCGAGATCGACGATCGCGGCCGCATCCGCATCACCGACCGCAAGAAGGATCTGATCGTCAACGACAAGGGCGACAATGTGTCGCCGCAGAAGGTCGAGGGCATGCTGACGCTGCAGCCGGAGATCGGCCAGGCGATGGTCTATGGCGATCGTCGCCCGCATCTGGTCGGCCTGCTGGTACCGGATTCGGAATGGACGATGGAATGGGCGGCCGCCAATGGCCGGCCGATCAAGGGCATCACCGATGATCCGACCTATCTGGCGGCGCTGCGCGCGGCCGTCGACCGGGTCAATGACGATCTGTCGGTGATCGAGCGGGTGCGCCGCTTCATCCTGGCGGATGAGCCGTTCGCGATCGAGAATGAGGAGCTGACGCCGTCGATGAAGATCCGGCGCCATGTCATCCGCAAACGCTATCAGGACCGGCTGGACGCGCTCTACAAGGGGTAAGCGCGTCCAATCGGGCTTACGGGGCCGGCGGACGATAGGGAATGAAATCACCCAGCGCGCAATTGCCGGTCGGGATGCCGATCGTCAGGTCCGCGCTGCTCGTGATGTCGCCCCGGCAATATTGCGAGCCGAAGGTGCGCACGATCATCGTGTCGCCGCGCGCCAGGCCATTGCAGCTGCCGATCAGTTCATTCTTGTAGATGAGCTTGCGGCTGACCCTGTACAGCAGCGTATTGCCGCTGATGACGGTGAAATTGGTCTGCGGCTCGCGATTGACGCAGGTCACCTTGTCGCCCGGCACCAGTCCGGCCAGCGCCTTGTCCATCTTGGCCGCCTGCTTCTCGGTCAGCGGCGTGGGCTCATAAGTGCCGCTGCAGGCCGCCAGCGCCAGCGGGGCCAGACATATCCATGCGCGCATCGCCTCTCTCCATCCATGTCCTTGCAAACAGGACGCCATGATAACGCGGAATCCGTCGAGGACCGCGCCTAAAATGCGTCCTTGCCGGCGCGCCGCTCCGCCAGTTGGGCGACGTCCTGCGCGCGCATGAAGATGTTGGTGTCGCGTTCCAGCGCGATCGTCGTGGGCACTGTCGGCTCGCCATGCGCACGGGCAGCAACGACATCCGCCATGCGCGCCTGAAGCGCGGCATTGTCCGGCTCCACCGTCAACGCGAAGCGGCCATTGCTCTCCGTATATTCATGGGCGCAATAGACGATGGTATCGCCCGGCAGCGCCTTGAACCGCTGCATATTGGCGAACATCTGCGCCGCCGTCCCTTCGAACAGGCGGCCGCAGCCCATGGCGAAGAGCGTGTCGCCGACGAAGAGGATCGCGTCATCGGCCAGATGATAGGCGATATGGCCGGCGGTATGGGCGGGCACGGCCATCACCATGGCGACATGATCGCCAATGCGGACACTGTCCCCCTCCCCCACCTGCCGGTCGAGCGTGTCGATCTTGGCGGCCTCGGCCGCCGGCCCAGTAACGAGGCAGCCGGTCGCGGCCTTGATGCCGGCATTGCCGCCGACATGATCGGGGTGCCAATGGGTGTTCCAGATCTGGTCGATGGTCCAGCCGTGTTCCGCAGCCGCCGCCAGCACGGGCTCGGCGACCGACGGGTCGACCGCGACCGTCTGGCCGCTGGCATCATCATGCAGCAGCCAGACATAATTGTCCGAGAGGACGGGGACGCGGACGACCTGCAGCATCGGCTTACCAAGCCCCGATATTGGGCATCGACACCCAGGGTTCGGCCGGGTCGAGCCGGCCGTCCTGCAGCAGTTCGACCGAGATATTGTCGGGGGTGCGGATGAAGGCCATGTGGCCATCACGCGGCGGGCGGTTGATGATGATGCCGGCGTCCATCAGCCGCTGGCAGGTCTCGTAGATATTGTCGACCTGATAGGCGAGGTGGCCGAAATTGCGGCCGCCATCATAGACTTCCGCCGGGCTGCCATCCTGCGGCGGCCAGTTGTAGGTCAGTTCCACCTGCGCGTCCTCGTCACCCGGCGCGGCCAGATAGACGAGGGTGAAGCGGCCCGCCTCGCTGTCGAACCGCTTGACCTCCTTGAGGCCGAGCAGTTCGAAAAAGCCGATGGTCTTGTCGAGATCCGTGACGCGGATCATCGTGTGCAGATATTTGAGCAAGGCTTTCTCCGTTCGTCGCCATAAAGCAACGGTTCATCGGTAGATTGGCAGATAGCTCCCTAGATAGGACCGGGACCGGCCCGGCGGAAGAGGAAAGCGATCATGGCTCTGGAAATGCGGGACAAGGTGCTGCTGGGTTCGGCGGCGGTACTGGCGATCGGCGTGATCGCGGGCGGCTACCTGCTGGGTGACGGCCTCAAGCGCGCGAGGGCGGCGGACCGGTCGGTCACGGTGCGAGGCCTGGCCGAGAAGGACGTGACCGCCGATCTTGCCACCTGGTCGATCAGCTATTCGGCGACCGGCACCAACCTGCCGACGGTGCGAGCGGAAATCGACGCCAATACCCAGGAACTCAAGGCCTATTTCGCCAGCCTGGGGTTCAAGCCCGATGCGCTGACCCCGGTCGGCGCGGGCGTGAACCAATATCTCAACAATGGCATCAACAATATCACCATCACCCAGCGGATGCTGCTGCGTACCACCGACATTGCCCGCGCCCAGCGCGCCGTCGCCCAGCAGTTCGACCTGGTCCGGCGCGGCGTGACGCTGCAGGAAGGGTCGGGGATGCGCTACAGCTTCACCAGGCTCAATGACCTCAAACCCCCGATGGTGGCGGCGGCGACACGCGATGCGCGCGCAGCGGCCGAGCAGTTCGCCAAGGACTCAGGCGCGGGCGTTGGCGGTATCAAGAGCGCGACCCAGGGCTATTTCTCGATCGACCCGCGCGATGGCGAGGGTGGTGACGGATCGAGCGACACGCCCTACAAGAAGGTACGCGTCGTCACGACCGTCGATTTCTACCTGAAATAGGGTCAGCAGCGGCCCCGGCGGCGGTCCTTCTTCGAACAGTCGCTCTTGTCGCCGATGATCGCGCCGGCAGTGCCACCGATGACAGCGCCCTCGGTGGTGCCGAGACCGGTCGCGCTGCCGATCACCGCGCCGCCTGCGCCACCGATCAGGCCGCCACGGGTTGCGCCGCGCGAACAAGCCGTGAGCGAGGTCGCGCCAGCCAGCAACAGGCCGAGCGCCATCATGCGGGAGAATTTGCCAGTCATATCATCACCATCCGTTCCGTTATCCCGCTCGGTCGGCGAACGGGCGGGATCGGACGGGGGTTCCGTGACAAAGTCTTGCTGATCAATCAGCCCGCCGGCTTGGGTGCCGTTGCCTCCGGTTCCAGACGTCCCAGATTTTCCGCCGCTGCCTTGCCGGCCGGTGCATCCGGCGCCAGCTTCACCGCCCGCTGCCAAGCCGAGCGGGCGATGTCCGCATGATCTGTGAGGACGGCGATATTACCCTCCTCCAGCGCGACCGAGGCATCATCGGGCGACAATTGCACCGCGCGGGCGATATGCGCCTGGGCCAGTGCCAGTTCGCCGGTGCGGCGCGCCAAGGTAGCGGACAGCAGCCAGGCAAGCGGATCCTTGGGCGCCTGGGTCAGCGCGGTGTCGAGCGAACCGCGCGCGCCATCCGTATCGCCCAGCGCGACCAGCGCACGGGCGCGATCGAGATGCAGTTCGCCCTTTTCCATGCCGTCGGGCAGGCCGCGTGCCAGCGCCGCGTCGAAATCCTCCCGCGCCTTCTTCGCGTCGCCGCTGGCAAGGGCGGCATTGCCGGCCTGGCCCCAGAGGCGCGCGCTCTGGACGATCTCGCCGCCGCGCTCGGCTTCCTCCGCCGCCTGTTCGAAGGCGACGATCGCCGGCCCCCAGCGCTCCGCCCGCGACAGGGCAAAGCCCATGCAGTGGCGGGCGTAGAAGCTGCCGCCGTCGATCCGCCAATTCTGGGCGAAGGTGATCGCCTTGTCCGGCGATTCCAGCGCCTGGTCGAGGCAGGCCTGGAACGGCCCAGCAAATTTGGCCGGGACCGGGATGCGCCCGTCGGCGTCGGGCGCCGAACGGGCGGCCGCGGCCTGTTGGACTGACGCTGCGGAGGCGGCCGCCGCTGCGGCATCCTCCTTCTTCTTGCGGCTGTTGCGCATCACCGCCTCGATCTCGGGATCATAGGCCTGCATGAACATCAGGAGGGGGAGGATGACGGGCATCAGCGATTGTCCAGAAGAGCGGCGACGGTGCGGATCAGCAGGGCGATGTCGCCGTCGCGGGAAAGGCGATGGTCGCCATCCTTAATGAGGAGCGTCTGCACATCGGATGAACGCAGCCGATCGGCCGTGCGCAACGCGATTTCCCAGGGGACATCCGTATCGCACTGGCCCTGGAGCAGCCGGACCGGGCAGTCGATCGCGATTGCATCGTCCAGCAACCTATGCGCCTGACCGGACTGCCAGAAATCCAGCGTCGTTACATAGGGATGGTCGCCATAGGGCGTGGGTTCCTCGATCCGCCCCTCGGTCGCCAACAGCGCCTTGTCGGCATCGGTAAAACCCCACTGCGTGAAGTCGGGCGCGGCGGCGATGCCGACCAGCCCCATGATGCGATCCGGGCGGGCCAGCGCGATCAGCAGCGCCAGCCAGCCGCCCATCGACGATCCGACCAGCAGCAGCGGCCCCTGCGTCAGCCCGTCGATCAGGGCCAGCGCATCGTCACGCCAGCTGGCGAGCGTGCCGTCCTCGAACCGGCCCTCGCTGGCGCCGCAACCAGCATAGTCGAGCCGCAACATCGCCCTGCCCTGTTCGCCCGCCCAGGCGTCGAGCGCGATCGCCTTGCTCCCTTCCATGTCGGACATGTAGCCCGGCAGAAAGATGAGGGTCGTCCCCTCCCCCGGACGATGGCGATAGGCGAGGCGCAGCCCGTCGGCACGCGCGAGAAATTGAGGGGAAGATTCGGGCGCGTTCAAGTTTCAGAGGCTCCATCGCTGTGGACCGGGGCACGGCATGGCCCCGGATTGCCATGTTTTGACGGCAAAAATAGCCCTTTCCCGTGAAAGTTCAAAAAAAACGCATTGCCGCGTTGACAGGTCTGGAGGCCGCCGTTAGAGGCGCACTCCTACCCCGTGCCCAGATGGCGGAATTGGTAGACGCACCAGCTTCAGGTGCTGGCGATCGCAAGGTCGTGGAGGTTCGAGTCCTCTTCTGGGCACCACTGGCGCCTCTGGATTCGTCCAGAGGCGTCCGGTAAGCGGCTGGTTTCACAGCATTTTCTGACAGAGAATCGCCAGACACCGTCCGGTGAAATCCGGCTAGGACCACCAGCAGCAGCCACAAATGTTGCTCTTTTTGGTGCTCTCGGATTGACCCGGCTTTGCTGGGAAATCGACCATGCTGACTTACATACAGATCAATGCCGCCAAGCCGAGAGAGAAGGCCTGGAGCCTGAGCGACTCGCAAGGTCTCCTTCTCGTCATTCAACCCAACGGCTCGAAGCTCTGGCGCTTCAAATATCGTTTTCTCGACAAGCAGAAGACTCTCCATCTCGGCGGCTGGCCGCACGTGAGCCTTGCCGATGCCCGGGTGCGGCGTGACGAGGCGAAGAGGAAGATCGCGGAAGGGCTCGATCCCGCGCTGGAGAAAAAGCGCGCAAGGATTGCCGCCAAATATGCAGCTGCCAACACTTTCCAGGACGTGGCGAAAGAGTGGCTCGTCAAATGCGAGCGAGACGGCCTCGCCCAGGTGACCGTAGACAAAATCCGCTGGCTGCTCGCTAAGGCCTATCCGATCATAGGCAGTATCCCGATTGCGCAGATCACTCCACACGAGGCGCTTGCGGTGCTGCGCAAGGTAGAGGCGACCGGTGCCTTTGAAAGCGCACGGCGGATGCGAAGCGTCCTTAGCCGCGTTTTCCGCTATGGCGTCGCGACGGTGCGATGCGACAAGGACGTTGCGGCCGATTTGCGTGGTGCAATCGCCTCGCCAAAGGTGAAGCACTTCGCCGCCATCACTAAGCCGTCGGAAGTCGGTGCGCTGCTGCGGGCCATCGACGGATACAGCGGTCACAAGGTGACGGTGATGGCGATGCGGCTGTCGCCGCACGTTCTGCTCCGCCCGGGCGAACTAAGACAGGCGGAGTGGGCCGACATCGACTTCGAGGAGGCCATCTGGTTTATTCCTGCCGAACGGATGAAGATGCGTCGCCCGCATCGGGTACCGCTGTCCCGTCAGGTAATTGACATGCTGCAGGAACTGCATGAACACACCCATTGGTGGAAGTATCTTTTCCCGGCTCTCGGTCGCCCGCGCAAGGCGATGTCGGAAAATACGGTGAACCAAGGCCTCCGACGCCTCGGCTACACGAGCGACCATATGACGGCGCATGGCTTCCGCGCGATGGCCGCCACCCTTCTCAACGAGAGGGGAGAATGGAATCCCGATGCGATTGAGCGGCAACTCGCGCATGTCGATACCAACCAGGTTCGACGGGCTTACGCCAGAGGCGAGTATTGGGACGAGCGCGTACAGATGATGCAGAGTTGGTCAGATTATCTCGACGAGTTGCGAGATGGCGGCAAGATTCTCCGCCCCAGCTTTCCAGCGGCGCGGCGCGTGGTTTGAACTCGGTGCGACACGCTGGTGATCCTCGGATCGCCAGCGTGCTCCAAAAGCGCGAATTCATGCCAAGGAACTTGTAATGTCCAAGGACGTCAAGCCAACTCCGCTTGCCGTGCCTGTCGCCCGGGTCGCGACCTGGGCTCCGGCATCCAGCGCCTCGATCACCGAGCCCAGCGCTCCCTTGGGCTGGAAGGGCGAATCCCCCTGGAGATTGACGACGAAGTTCGGCTGGACGATCTGCGCACAGGCAGCGCGCGCACGGCACGAGCCGGTGGCGATCGCGCTGTCGGTCATCACCGGGTCTCAGCCGGCGGCCTGCGCATGGGCTGCGATCCCGTCATCATCGGTGGCGACGACCAGAGCGACGCCGGCTCGCGCGCCGATCGCCGCGCGCGCCATGGCGATCGTGCGATGCAGCAGACTGCGCCCCGCAATGAGGCGCAGCGGCTTGCGCGGCAGGCGGGACAAACCCGCCCGCGCCGGAATGACCACCACTATAGTCAGGCGACCCCGGCGTGCAGCAGGTCATGCATGTGGAGCGCCCCGACCAGGTCGCCATCCTCGCACACGAACAACAGGGTGATGTTGCGGTCATGCATAATGCGCAGCGCTTCCGACGCCAGTTCATTCGGACCGATCGTCTGGGGCTTCACGGTCATGACACGGCCGACCGCGTCGGTCAGATTCTGCTTGCCGGTCACGGCCCTGCGCAGATCGCCATCGGTGAAGGCACCAATCAGTTGACCGCCCTGGTTGACGACGGCCGTGCCGCCCAACCGCGCACGCGTCATCTCGATCGTGGCGTCGAGCAGCGAGGAATCTTCGCACACCCGCGGCACATCGTTGCCCGCCAACATCAGTTCGCGCACCTTTACGAGCTGCGCGCCAAGCCGGCCATTGGGGTGGAACTTATAGAAATCATCAGCCGAAAAGCCGCGCATTTCCATCAACGATATCGCCAGCGCATCGCCAAAGGCCATCTGCAAGGTAGTCGATGTGGTGGGCGCCAGCATGTTGGGGCAGGCTTCACGCACCGCCGGCATCAGCATGCAGATATCGGCGGCCTCGGCCACGGTGCTCCGCGCCTGCGCCGTCATCGCCAGCAGCGAGATGCCGAAGCGCTTGCAATAATGGATGATCGGTCCGAGTTCGGTCGATTCACCTGAGTGGGACAGCATCAGCACCACATCGTCGGGGGTCACCATGCCCAAATCGCCATGGCCGGCATCAGCCGGATGCAGGAACAGCGCCGGCGTGCCGGTGGAGGTCAGCGTCGCCGTCATCTTGCGCGCGACGATGCCGCTCTTGCCGATGCCGGTGACGATGACGCGTCCACGGACATTGATGATGGTTCCAACGAGCCGCACAAAGGCCGCGGAAAATTCCCGGTCGGAAAATTTGGCTTCGAGTGTATTGAGCCCCCTGGCTGCCAGGGCGAGACTGCTGCACGCTGTCTCCACAATATGCGCACCCGAGCGGAACGGTACGATCTTCGAAACTGTCGACACGCTTCTTTTCCTTCTTTCCGCGTATCGCCGCCGATATGTCCGACTGACGCCCGCGGTGTCGATGCGCCTTGACCAGCGCAACGTCCATCCCTTGTTCCGCGACCCCAAGCCGATTTCTCAATCAGCACCCGGCAACTGTCTACGCCATTCCAGGCACTTATGACAATGCGTTTCGCAAGTGCAAAAAAGGTTCGCAGCATTGCGGAAAAAGCTAATTTAAAGAAATTTTAGATGAAACGAATTAAATTACAGATGAGCAGAGGAACTTCTCCTCCTGTCGGCTTGGTGGTTGAAAGAACCCTGCACCCTGGTTGCACCAGTAACCAAGCCGGTCAGCTGAATGGTTTGGTAGAAATCGCGTTCCGAGCCCTCATGCGCGCTGCATGCGGCATAGATCATAGCCTTTTCAGCGATGTCGTGCTCCGTTCGGAACTTGCTGAAAATGTCGAGAAGTGCGTAATACTGCCACGGCTGAGAGAAGCGCACACTGCTAGCGCGCATGGTGTTCAACATCCTTGTCGGGAACACCGACGATCACGCCCACGATCACGCCGCGCTATGGGCCGGCAAGGCGCTGGCGCCGACCCCGCCTATGATATCTGTCCGCAAGCTCGCAACGGTCGCGAGGTGAACCAGGCGATGGCGGTGATCGGACCGGATCGGCGCAGCCTGCTCGAGAATTGACGCCTGTCCGCGCCCTCCTTCCTGTTGAGCGACGCGGACGCGCGAGAGATCATTAATATTCAGGCCGAGATGATCTTTGTCGCGTGCCCGGAGATTTGCGACGATGCCGGATTGGCCAAGGTCGATCGCGCCTTCCTGTGGCGGCAACAGCTTCTCCACGACTATGCGTTTGAAGATTACGTTGACAGATCGCCAGCCGGGCTCTGACCTCTCAGATCGGATCATCCGCGACTGAAGCGTCATTGCCAGTCAGCAACTTCAAGCTACTATACTGGACAAGGGTCGCTCTTCCCACCTTTACCGTGTCGAGATCGCCCGACTGGATCAGTTCATAGATGCGAGAGCGGCTCAGACCCGTGATACGCACCGCTGTAGAGATACGCACGGTCAGTGGCTCGATCTTCTTTTCCCAGGCACGCTCGATCATTTCTGCCCCCGTTGTGCGATATCGCGCGCGCGAGTGAAGCTGCGGTCGCTCTCGAGGAACGCGGCTAGCATGGCCGGAATCAGATCGGCAACCGGCTCCTCGACTCCATAGGCAGAGGCGTACAACTTTGCGTAGGATTGCAGCGATGCCTGCAGGTCTGGCGTGATGGTTATGGCGAGCTTGACCGGGGTGCGGTCGGGCAGCTTGCCCAATTTGAGATCGGCCATGTCAGCTTATCCTTTCCCGCCAGGGTGCCAGCACAAGATCGCGGGTGACCAGCACGCGCACCGGCGCACCCGGACGGATCGTGATAGTCGGCTGGATATCGAGGTTGCGCTGCGTGATATGGTCGCCGGAGCGCGCGGTGTTCGACTGCGCGGATTCGCGGATCGACTGGACGAGATCGCTCTCGCCTGAGATAGACAGTTCCGAGCCAACCCCGAGCATGGTCGCTATCGCCACCCCCTTCAGCAGCGACCATGTGTGGAAGTCGACTTTGTCCGAAACGCCCGCATAACCAGCAGCATCCGTGGCGGGCATATTGTCGAACTGGATAGAACTGCCATTCGGCAGGATCAGCCGCTGCCAAATGACGAACGCGCGTCGCTGCCCGAACGCGACCACGCTGTCGTACTTGCCAATCAGGCGGGCACCTTGCGGCACGAGCAGGATGTTGCCAGTGACCGTGTCGAATACGTTCTGTGTCACCTGAGCGGTGACCATGCCAGGCAAATCGGAGTTCAGCCCAGTGATGAGGCTGGCAGCAATCACGCTGCCGGCAAGCAGGCTATTGGGCGATATGGGGTCAACCAGCCCATTAGAGTTGATGTGCCCATCGGCGCGCGTGAACGCGAATTGCTCCTTGCGCGTGCCGGGCGCGGCCTGCGGTGCCGTCGGAGCGCTCGGAGCAGCCAGCGTTGGATCGATCGAGGCAGAGACAGTGGCAGTTGGCCCACCCAACACGTGCGCCATCAAACCAGACTCCCGCGCGGCCTTGAGATCGGCGAGGCGCTGTTGCCGGGCAGCCTCTGCAGTATCGACATGTTGGGGCGCCGCAGTCGCCACAGCTTGCTGCTGCGCGCGCAGGATCGGACGCCCGAGATCGCCTGGCAGTGGCGGGCCGAGCTTGGGCGCATCGCCGTAGCTGTTAGGCAGCCCTGAAAGCGCGTCGGAGGCAGGCTTCGCCATCGGCTGCGACAGTTCGCTATCCTGGGCAACCTGCCGGAAAACTTGCGGCTTCAATGCCATCCAGGCGATGCCCATCAGGCTTGCCGACCCAAGCGCCACCGCACCGATGATCGCGCCGCGCTTGAACCGAATGGCGCGAGCGGGCCGCGAGCGGATCGACAGAGTTTCGGGATCGACTTTCGGCGGCGCGGCAGACTCCGGGGAAGCTGCGACGAGATCGGTCATGTGCCCCTCCGCTTGGCGGTAGGCGACACACGATCAATGTGTACCACCTGCTGTTTCTTCGTGCCGAGCCGGAGTTCGGCGGCATTGAAGATGCGATCGACGACATAGAATCGCTCGCGCAGACGATAGTTGACCAACTCGGCCTTGCCATCCGTGCCGATCACGAACAGCGGCGGCGCCTCGCCGGTCGCCAGCGACGCTGGAAACTCGACATAAGTCTTCGACCCGTCGTCGAACACGCGTAGCGGCCGCCAGGCCGTCCGGTCGCCGCGGATAGCATAGTTGAAATGCAGCTGTTCGATGGCGAGGCCGCTGGCAATCGGCACCGCGGCCTGCGTTGCTTCGGCCTTGCGGCGCAGCGCGATCAGCTCGTCCTGCGGATAGGTCCAGCGCATTGACGGCAGGGCCGTGCCTCCGGTGCTGACCAGCCCGACATGATAGGCACGCCTGTCGGTGGTGATGACCAGGTTCGTCAGCAGGCCGGCCGAGATGGGTTTCACCAGCACATGGGTCTGCTTGGCGGCGCCCGAACCGCTGGTCGTATCACCAATCACCCAGCGCGCGGTGTCGCCGCTGGCAACTGCGACGAGGTTTTCGCCAGGCTGGAGCGCGATGTCGGTCACCAGTCCCGGCGCGGCATAGACCTGATAGATCGTGCCCTCGCTGAACGTATAGACTTGCGATCCGCTGACGAACCCAGTCGCGGCCGGTTGCACTGTCGCACTCCGCATCGCCGCCTGCACATTCCTCAGCACCGATGGCACGGTTTGTTCCTGGGCGAGCGCAGGGCTCGCCGCAATTAGTCCGGCGAGCGCCGGCAGCATGAGATAATTCATGGGTTGGTCTCCTGTTTGTTCGTGGGAACCAGTACGGGTTGGTTGGCACCGAGGGCGGGATGGAAAGGCGATGCGAGCGGGAGGTTGGCCGGCGGCTCGGTTGCAGGACGCGCAGCGGGTGTCGGCGACGGCGAGGGCGCCGTGTCGAGTTCGCGGCTCCAGTCGATCGCATTGACGTAGATGCCGAGCGGGTTCTTGCGCAGCATATCGGCCGAGGTCGGCGGGCGGGTGACGGTGGTGAGGATCGCGGTCCAACGGCTTACCCCGGTCTGCGAACCGCGCTCGAAAGTCGTCTCGATCCACTTCACCTGGAAGCTCTTGTCCGAGGCGCGGACCACGCTCGTCACCTGCACCGAAACCGTACGTGTCCCCATATTGGCGAACGGCAACGCTGAGCGGGCATATTCGCCGAGGAACTGCGCGCCCCGCTTGGTCACGAAATCATAGGCCTCGAGCCAGTCGCGGCGCATCAGCACCGGGTCGAGCGACACCGACCGGACGTTGGTGATGAAGTGCGAGAGGTGCCAGGCGACCTGTGCGTCGGTCGGAAGATACGCGACATCGGCCGCCAGCACGGCGCGCGCCTCGCCCAGCCGATCCACCTCGACGACATAGGGCGTCACCCGGCTCTGCAAGGATTGCCAAGCGAGACCCGCCGAGGTGCCAGCGGTCAGCGCGAGGCAACCAAATGCCATCAACCGCCAGTTTCGCGCCTGCACCCGTGCCGAGCCAATCCGCTCGTCCCAGATTTGGCCGGCGCGCTGGTACGGCGTCTCGGGAGGTGGCGTGCGCCCGTAGCGCTGTGCGGTTCGCTTGAAGAACATGGCTCAGTCGTTCCTTTCCTTGATGTCCGGGGTGGCGGATCCACCGCCACGGTCGCCCTGCTGGAGCGTGTGGATCGCCTGGCTCTGGCGATGGCGGCTCGTTTGCTGGTCGCGCATTGCGCGCGCCCAGGCGGGCGTCCCGCCGGCCTCCCCGCCGCCGCCCGGTCCACTTGGATTGGATGGCGGTGGACTTTGGTTGAGCGCATCCCAGGCAGCCTGGCGGCCGCCGGCCGCGGCTTCGCCGAGGCCAAGGGCGCCGCTCACGCGGGACCGCGCGGCATTCCCCGCGGCGCGTGCCACACCGCCGAGGCCCGCGCCGGCCGAGGGGGTGGCAGCGGTCTCGCGACCAAGCTGATAGGCCGTCGATGCGGCCGACCCCATTGCCGTGCCCGAGCGGACAGCGCCCAGGGCAGCGCCACCCAGAGCGCGCGCTCGGCCTACGGCTGCACCACCGGCCAGCATCGTCACCCCGGCAGCACCGACGGCGGTGCCGAGCGCTGCACCGGCACCAAGCTGGGGTGCGCCCGACACCAGGCCCGAGGCGATCGCCGGACCGAATATGCCCAGGCCAAACAGGGAAAGGCTCGCGAGCACGAGGCTCATGGCCTGCCCTATGTCCGGTTCCTGGCCTTGCAGCGCGTCAGTGAACTCGGTGAAGAAATTGGAACCGATGCCGACGATAACGGCGAGCACCATCACCTTGATGCCGGAGGAGACGACGTTGCCCAGCACGCGCTCGGCAAGGAAACTCGTTCGGTTCCAGAGCGCGAAAGGCACGAGGATGAAGCCGGCCAGCGTGGTCAGCTTGAACTCGAGGATGCAGACGAACATCTGCACCGCAAGGATGAAGAAGGCGACGATCACCAGCGCCCAGGCGAACAGCAGGACCATGATCGTCAGGAAATTGTCGAAGAAGGTCGTGAACCCGACCATCTCGCTGGCCTGTTCGAGCAGTGGCCATGCGGCCGAGAAGCCCGTCCCCGCAAGCCGCCCGGGCTTGAGCAGGTCATCGGGCGAGAGCGTCCCGCCACCGGCCGTAAGGCCAGCCTGCGTGAACGAGCGGAAGATGATGTCGGCTAGTCGAGAGAAGCTGTTCAGGATGAAGGCGAACGCGCCGACGTACAGGATCTTGCGCAGGAACCGGCCGATGACATTGTCCTCGCCGCCCATCGCCCAGAACAGTCCGGCAAGCGTGATGTCGATGCCGATCAGCGTCGCGGTCAGGAACCCGACATCAGGCCCAAGCAGTCCGAACCCACTGTCGATGTAGGTGATGAACGCCTGAAGGAAGCGATCGATGACATTGAGGTCGTTCAATTGACTGCCTTCCTGATGGAGCGAAGAGGTGTCGCGGGGCGCGGCTGGGGAGCTGGACCGCGCCCCACGACGGCGATCGAGGGCATGAGAGGGAGCGCCGCCGACCGCGGACCGGATCAGCCTGGAGCCCGAGGGGGCTATTCAGGCGTGTAGGCCGATCCGGAACCGAGGAACTTCTTCGTCGCTGCACGTGCTTCCGTCGCCTGCGTTGTCCGGCGCGCCTGCTCGATGGCCTCGCTGCGGAACTGCGCGGCCATCATGTGCTGGAGCTGGAACTGCTGCTTGGCCGTGAGCGCGAGAAGCTGGTTCGTCGCTTGGCTGACCTGGAGCGATCCCTCGGCACCCTGGCTGCGCACGACGATGTCGGCCAGCGCCTCGGTGTCCGACTGGATGTTCTCGACCACCTGGGCCTGCACGGTCATCGTCTGGCGGAACGCGCCCATGCTGGCGTCGAGGCGCCCCCGCGCGTCGCGTACGCGGGTATCGGTGCGCAGTACCGAGCTAAAGTCCTGGGGAAACAGCGACTGGAACTTGTCGTCGAGCTGCTCGACCCGGAAATCGATGGCCTGCGCGCGGCCCATCAGCCGGTCGATTTCGGTGAGCTTGCGCTTGAGGGCGTCGAGCTGCGGGAAGTCGATGCGCGTCAGGTTCTTGCCCATGTTGACCAGCATCTGCGCTTCGTTCTGGAGTTGCTGGATCTGCTGGTTGACGGTCTGCAGCGTGCGTGCAGCGGTCAGGATGTTCTGCGCGTAGTTTCTCGGATCGAACACGACGCCGCCGAACTGGGCGTGTGCCGGGCTCGCCGTTATCGTCATCGCGCCCATGCCAAGCGCGCCGCACGCGCCGAGGCCGAGGACGGTCGCGATCACATGCTTTCGAGTGAGGACACGCATTACTTGTCTCCTTCTTGGGGGGCTTGGGAAGCGGGAGGACTGGGGTAGTCGGCGGCGAGATCGGCCGCCCAGTTGAGGCCGGCATCGCGCAGGAAGGCTTCGGCGAAACGGCCGTGCCCATGCTCGGCGAGGACCGCATCGATCCGGGCTTGCGCTGCGGGATCAGACGAGCCGCACAAGGCCAGCGCGATCGGGCCCAGCCCCAGTTCGAACAGCCGGTTGCCGCGTGCGGACTGGAGGTAATAGTGGCGCTTGGGGGTGGCCCGCGCGATCAGCTCGACCTGCCGGTCATTGAGGCCGAAGCGCGCGTAGATGTCATGACCCTGCGGCTCGATCGCCCGATCGTTGGGCAGCAGGATCCGCTGCGGGCAGCTTTCGATGATGGCCGGCGCGATCGCGGAGCCCGCAATGTCTGCAAGGCTTTGCGTCGCGAACAGCACAGCTACATTCTTCTTGCGCAGCACCTTCAGCCATTCCCGGATGCGGGCGGCGAAAAGCGGATGGTCTAGGAAGATCCAGGCCTCATCGAGGATCAGCAAGGTCGGGCGGCCGTCGAACCGCTCTTCCAGCCTGTGAAACAGATAGGTCAGCACGGGCGCGACCGCGCCTGCCTGGCCCATCAGCGCCTCGGTCTCGAAGCACTGGACGTCGGCCAAGCTAAGATGCTGTTCGGCGGCATCGAGCAGCCGGCCATGCGGGCCTTCGAGCGTATAGGGCTGGAGCGCAAGGCGCAGCGCGTTCGACTGCAGCAGCAGCGCGAGTCCGGTCAGGGTTCGCTCCTCGCGCGGCGCGGAAGCAAGGCTGCCGAGAGCGGTCCAGATCGCGTCTTTCACTTCCGGCGTTACGACCAAGCCCTCGTGCGCGAGCAGCGCCGCGATCCAATCTGCTGCCCAGCTTCGTTCGCCCGCATCCCCGATGTTCGCAAGCGGCTGGAATGCGAGCGTCTCGCCGTCGGCCTCGGCCGAACCGAGCGCGTGATGGGCGCCGCCCATCGCCAGTACGGCCGCCCGCGCGCTGTTACCCTTGTCGAAAATATAGACCTGCGCGCGCGGGTATCTGCGGAATTGCAGCGCGATGAGGCTCAGCAGCACCGACTTGCCGGCGCCCGTCGGCCCGACGACCATCATGTGCCCTACATCACCGACATGGGTGGAAAGCCGGAACGGCGTCGAGCCGGCGGTCTTCGCAACCAGCAATGGCGGTCCGTCGAGGTGCCCATTGCGCACCGGCCCGGCCCACACCGACGAAAGCGGCATCAGGTGCGCGAGATTGAGCGTATGCACCAGCGGTTGCCGGACATTGGCGTAAGTCTGGCCCGGCAACGAGGAGAGCCAGGCCTCGACCGCGTTGACGGTCTCGCGGACGCAGGTGAAGCCAAGCCCGTTGACGATCCTCTCGACGGCGCGGACCTTGTCCTCCACCGCCGTCCGGCTCCGGTCCCTGACCGTGATCGTCGTGGTCAGGTAGCCGAATGCGACATGGTCGCCGCCAAGCACCTGGAGCGCCTGGTCGGCATCGGCCACCTTGTTGTCGGCATCGCTGTCGAGCAATTGCGCGGGTGAATTATAGAGCACCTCGCGGAGAATTGCGGTGATGGACTTGCGCTTGTTGAACCATTGGCGCCGGAGCGAGGTGAGCGTCTTGGTCGCTTGGCTTTTGTCGAGCGCAATGAAGCGCGTGACCCAGCGATAGCCAAAGTCCTGGTGGTTGAGCGCATCGAGGATGCCGGGACGGCTGAAGCTCGGGAAGCCGAGGATGGTCAGCGTACGGACATGCAGGTCGCCAAGGCGCGGTTCAAGCCCGCCGACCAGCGGCGTGTCGGCGAGGATGCCGTCGAGATACATCGGCGTTTCTGGCGCGGCGACCCTATGATGACGGTCGGAGATCGCGCCATGCAGGAATGTCAGCGTCTCGCTATCGTCGAGCGGTCGCACCTGCGGCATGAAGCCGCAGAGCAGGTCGAGCACGCGGTCGGTCTCGGCGACGAAGCCTTCCAATGCGCCGCGCCAGTCGCGTGTATTTTCGCCATCGGGCCGCTCCACAAGGCTCCGCCCCGCACGGTCGGTAGCATCTGCGGGCGGAAGCCACGTCAGGGACAGGTGACAGCGGCTTTCGAAATGCGTCCCCGCCGCCTCGAAGGCCGCTCGGCGCTCGCCATCGACGAGCCAGCTCGCCGCATCGGCAAAGCTACTGTCGGGATAGGCCTGCGCCTCGCGCCGCTCCGCGTCGAAGAATAGCGCCCAGCCGCTGCCGAATCGCTTGAGCACATTGTTCGCCCGCGCGCAGGCGGCGACCAACTCGGCCTCGGTCGCGGACTCGAGGTCTGGACCACGGAAGGCAAGCACCCGCAGAAAGCTGCCGTCCTTGTTGAGCACCACGCCGGGCGCCACCAGCGCGGCCCAAGGCAGGTGATCGGCAAGGCGCTCGGCGGACGCGCGATATTCGCCCAGGAACATCATTTTAGGTGCCTCAGCATGCGAAATATCCCTTCTGGCGGATGTGGCGCAGGAGGACCGGCGCGAAATCGGGATCACGGCGGGCGGCCATCACGGCGATGCTATGGCCGACGGCCCAGAGCAGCACCCCGGCCAGCCACTGCTGGAGGCCGAGGCCGACCGCTGCCGCCAGCGTGCCGTTGACGATCGCTAGGCCCCGCGGTGCGCCGCCGAGCAGAAGCGGCGAACCCAGCGCGCTGTGGATCGGCACCTCGTAGCCGTCGATATGCTCCGCTCCGGAGGACATGGTGCGAGTCACGAGATCAATGCTCCGCCGCCGAAGCTGAAGAAGGACAGGAAGAAGCTCGAGGCGGCAAAGGCGATGGAGAGACCAAAGACGATCTGTATGAGCCGCCGGAACCCGCCCGCACTCTCGCCGAAAGCGAGTGTCAGGCCGGTCACGATAATGATGATCACGGCGACGATCTTGGCTACCGGGCCCTGCACGGATTCCAGCACCTGCTGCAGTGGTTCTTCCCACGGCATGCCGGAGCCGGCCGCCTGGACCTGAGCGGCGAGCGTCAGCGCGAGGCCGATCGCGGCGCCGACAAGCGACGAGCGGTTGGCGATGCGGCGGGGATTGGGGGCAAAGGTCATGGGTCAGATCTCCTTCGGGCTGGACTTGGGGGGATTGAGCTTGGGAAGATCGGCGAGCGCGTAGGCGCCGGTGTCGGGGTCGAGCCCGGCGACACGCGCGATCTTCGAGACGCGGCGGTTGATGCCGCGCCCGGAGATGAAGACGATGATGTCGATCGCCTCGGCGACCAGTCGGCGCGGCACGGTGACGACCGCCTCCTGCACCAACTGTTCGATGCGGTAGAGCGCGGCGACGGCGCTGTTGGCGTGGACCGTCGCGATCCCGCCGGGGTGACCGGTGTTCCAGGCCTTGAGCATGTCGAGCGCTTCGGGGCCGCGCACCTCGCCGACCACTATGCGATCGGGACGCAGGCGCATGGTCGAGCGTACCAGTTCGGTCATCGACACATGCGGCGGTCGGGTACGGAGCGCCACCGTGTCGGGCAGCGGGCATTGCAGTTCGCGCGTGTCCTCGATGAGGATGACGCGGCTATCGAGCCCCGACTGTTCTGGCGCCATCTCGGCGAGCAGCGCATTGGCGAGGGTCGTCTTGCCCGAGCTGGTGCCTCCGGCGACGAGGATGTTGCAGCGCTGGGTGACAGCGGTGCGCAGGGCGTCTGCCTGCGCCTCCGACATCAACCCATCGGCGATATAGTCGTCGAGCGTGTGCAGCCTCGTGGCAGGCTTGCGGATGGAGAAACAGGGTGCGGACGACACTGGAGGCAGCACGCCTTCGAAGCGTTCGCCGGCGCAGCCCTCAATATGCGGCGGCAGCTCGGCCGATAGGATCGGGTGCTCGGCATGGACCTCGGCACGGACATGGCTCGCCACCAGCCGGATGATCCGCTCGACCTGGTCCGGTTCGATGCGAACCTCGGTATCGATACGGCCTTCGCCGAGACGGTCGAGCCGCAGCGCCCCGTCGGGGTTCACCATGATCTCGGTGACTTGGCTGTCGCGCATCGCGGCGGCAATGTCGCGGCCTAGCGCCGTGATCAGCATCCGGCGACGGCGCTCAGCCGAGGTTGCCGGCCCTGCGGTGTCTGGGCGGCCGCTCATTCGCCATTCTCCAAAGAACCGGCCAGGGTGCGCCGCCCGGTCGAGACTTGCCGTCCGACCTGGGTCACGAAGGCTTCGAACCTCTTGGCACCGAGCGCCCGACCCGCCTGGTCGTTTTCGGCGAGCGGCGTCTGGATCGCGAGTTCGAACCGGATGAAGAGGGCGAGCGTCTCGAGGATCACATAGGTGTCGCGATCGACCCGGCCGATCGCCTGCGTGAGCCGGTCGAGGCGGATCGCGAACCGATCCTCCAGCTCCGATGCACCCCGGCGATTGAGCCAGGCAGTGACTGCATCGACGAGGATGGCCGACTTGCTGGCGCCGGGCCTGGCGGCGAGCGCTTCCAGCCGATCGGACAGCGGCTTGGGCAGGAACAGCTGATGGCGGATCTTCTCCATGATCAAAATCCCAATTGGAGGTCGTCGGGGCGATCCGAGGCGGCATCGAGGCCGTAGACCGTGCGCACGGTGCCGAGCTGCTGGACCCGTTCCATCGCTTGGGCAGAGGCGGCCTGATCGCCATCGCCTTCGCCAAGGCCCAGGGGGTCGGCGACCTCTGGCTCGATGACGACCGCTGGTTCGATGTCGTGCGCGGGGTGACGCGCCTGCTCGAGGCCGCCGGCGTCGGCTCCTTCATCGGCATCATTGCCGGCAGAGAGGCGAATGTCGGCGCCGCGAACCTGTCCAGCCCAGTCATCCGGGCGAGCTGCCGGAAGGTCACGATAGCCGGCACCATCCAGTATCGGTGCAGGCGAGAGCCGCTCTGTGAAGCGGCGATCCTCGTAATAGCGCAGCTTCTTCACGCGTATCGGAGGCTGTCCAGAGATCAGGACCAGCCCATCCGTGGGCGCAAGCTGCATCACCTCGCCGGGCGTCAGGAGGGCCCGCGCAGTCTCCTGGCGGCTGACCATGACGTGCGCCAGCCAGGGAGCGAGCCGGTGCCCCGCATAGTTGCGCATCGCGCGCTGTTCGGTCGCCGTACCGAGCGCGTCCGAAATCCGCTTGGCAGTTCGCTCGTCATTGGTGGCAAAGGCGACGCGCACATGGCAATTGTCGAGGATGGCGTTGTGTTCGCCATAAGCCTTCTCGATCTGGTTCAGGCTCTGCGCGATCAGGAAGGCGCGAACCCCGTAGCCCGCCAGGAACGCGAGGCTCGTCTCGAAGAAGTCGAGCCTTCCCAGCGCCGGGAACTCGTCGAGCATCATCAGCAACCGATGTCGGCCCTGTGCGGCCTCGCCGTCATTGCCGACGCCGTGCAATTCCTCGGTCAACCGGCGGCCGATCTGGTTGAGGATAAGGCGAACAAGCGGCTTGGTGCGGCTGATGTCGGACGGCGGCACCACAAGGTAGAGCGAGATCGGATGCGCCGCTCCGACGAGATCGGCGATGCGCCAGTCCGAGGCGGCGGTTACTGCAGCGACGGTCGGGTCTCGATAAAGGCCGAGAGACGACATGGCGGTCGACAGCACGCCGGAGCGTTCGTTCTCGCTCTTGTTGAGCAGTTCACGGGCCGCAGAGGCGACCACGGGATGGACCAGCGGCGCATCCGCCGTACCGAGATGGTTGGTGGCCATCATCCTTCGCAGGGTCGCGGCGAAGCTGCGTTGCGGGTCCGACAGAAGGCAAGCGACGTTGGCGAGTGTCTTCTCTTCCTCGGCATAGAGGACATGGAGGATGGCGCCGACCAGCAGCGAATGGCTGGTCTTCTCCCAGTGGTTGCGACGCTCCAGCGCACCCTCGGGATCCACCAGGATGTCGGCGATATTCTGGACGTCGCGGACTTCGTTCACCCCGCGCCGGACCTCGAGCAGCGGATTGTAGCGCGCCGAGCGAGCGTCGGTCGGATTGAACAGCAGGCAGTGCGAGAAGCGGGCGCGCCAGCCGGCGGTCAGTTGCCAGTTCTCGCCCTTGATGTCGTGTACGAGGCAAGAGCCGGTCCAGGAAAGCAGGGTTGGAATGACAAGGCCGACTCCCTTGCCCGATCGGGTGGGCGCGAATGCCATGACATGTTCGGGGCCATCGTGGCGCAAGTCATCGCGATCGATGCGCCCCAGCATGACGCCGTGCTGGTCGAGGAGCCCGGCACCCTTGATGTCCCGGTGCGTCGCCCAGCGGGCCGAGCCATAGGTGGTCAGGTTTTTGGACTGGCGCGCGCGCCATATCGAACCGAAGATCGCCGCGCCGCAGCCGACGAAGCCGCCAGCGGCTGCGATGCCACCCGCCTTGTCGAAGACGATGGGCGCATAGGCATCGAATGAAAACCACCAGGCAAAGATCGACCAGGGGTGATAAATCGGCTGGCCCAGCAAGGCGAACCAGGGGGCGCCAAGCTCCGGCTGATAAGCGAGCTGCGCCGCGGCCCATTGCGTGGCGGTCCAGATGCCCGCGAGGATGATCGCGAGCACTATGAGGATCTGTCCTATGAGTAGCTTTGTCGGGGTCATGCAGGCCTCCGCCCCGGTCCGGGAAATGACCGCGGGCTAGGGCATAGGTTCACTGAAGAACGGCTCTGGCGTCAGGGCGTCGCTGGTATCGCGAGGCATCTCCTCGCGGTCCCCGGCGACCGGTTTCGGACCGGCGCCAAGTTGGGGCGGCGAATCGCACTTGCAGTTCGCTACCGCCTGGCGATCGATGGCATCATCCCGGCCCACTGACGGCCAATGCCCGTGCCGCCTTCGATGCGCAGGAACAGGGGCACGCCAACCGGCAGGCTTGGAATTTCACGCGGCGGCAGTCGCCGATCCCGTCTGGTCCATGCCGATCACCTCGCGTCGCGGAGAAGATCGATCGCGTGGACGGCGCCGGCCCGCGGCGGCAGAACGGCCTCGCCGCGATGTCCTGAACGCCAATCGGCCGGTCGCTGTCGATCGGGGACGGATCTTGAATCGCTTTTGCAGCGGCCGCCTCCAACCTTGTGCTTCGACGCTTTCCCGTTCTATATTTGTGCCGCTTGTTTGCCTGGCCTGCATAGCAACCGGTCCCGCCCACGCATTTGGAGTTCGCACGCTTTGCGCATCGCCGTCCCCTCCCTTGGCAGAGCGCGCCAAGCCTGAGCCATGCGGAGCGATCTCGATCATCTGCCGCTACACAAGCAGCGCGAGCTGGACCTTGTCGTTGAAATGCTGTTTCAGGGGCTTCGCGACGCCACCGTCGCGGCGACGGGGCGGCGCAAGTCCGGCCGGATCCTCAAGATCATATTGTTCGGATCCTATGCACGCGGCGACTGGGTGGATGCCCCGCTCGATGCCAACCGGTACAAGTCCGACTATGACCTGCTGGTGGTCGTCAACCAGAAGGACCTGACGGATCGTGCAACCTATTGGGACGAGACCGACCAGCGGATCGTCACCGCCTATAATTTCGAGAAGACCCTTGGCACGCCCGCCAATTTCATTGTCCACTCGCTGCAGGAGGTGAACGACGGGCTGGCGCATGGCCGACTGTTTTTCATGAATATCCTCAACGACGGCATCCTTCTCTACGAATCCGACGATCGACCGCTGAAGACGCCGGTTCCCAAGACGCCGGACATGGCCTTGGCGGCTGCAGAGGATTATTTCGCCGAATATATGGCTGACGCAGCAGAATTTTTTGGCGGTTACCAAGACGCCATGCGCCGTGAGCATTTCAATTTGGCGGCGTTTCTCCTTCATCAAACGGTTGAGAATCTCTACCAGGGCCTATTGCTTACTTTCACTTTCTATACCCCTTACGATCACAATATTCTGTTTCTGCGGGACCTTGCCGAGGATATCGATCGCAGCCTCTTCGACGTCTGGCCGCGCGGTACGCGGCGGGAGCGCGCGCTCTACCAGAAATTGAAGGACGCCTATCGCAAGGGCCGCTATTCGCGCCATTACAGGATCAGCCGCGAGGACCTGGAATGGCTCGCCGGCCATGCCGAGGTCCTTGGACAGCGCGTCCATGCCTTGTGCCAGTCGCGCATCGCCGAATTGCGCAGGGCCGTTACCGACCAGGCTTGAGCCGGCGTCTTGCGCCCTTCGCACCTTTGGCTATCATGGGTTCCGGAGGCGTTGATCGCCGGCACCCGCCTCCCTCCTGTTCTGCCAGGCATCACTACATCCGTCCCTGCGGTCGGGTGGCAGGGGTTTTTCTAAAGACCTCGCGCGTCGCTAGCTCTCGCCAACCCCGGACCGCCCCGGGGCGCGACGACTGCTGGCCCGACGAGGTCGTGCGTTTCCATGCCAATGCGACATGCCCGGGCGCTTGCCGGCGAACGCCGCATCGCTGTGCAACCCGCCGACCAAGACCCCGGTGAAGACGCGCACGAAATTGGCGGCAAGTCCAACAGGATCGAGGGGCTTTACCGGGCGGAGGCGCCGCGCCTCACCCGCTACTTTCGTCGTCGCATCGGCGAGGCGGACGAGGCGCCCGATCTCGTGCAGGAAGCCTTCGCGCGGCTCGCCGCCTTCATGGCGCGCGAGGGCCTGGCCAACCCGGCGCCCTATCTCCAGCGCATCGCACGCAATCTCCTGTTCGAACGGAGCCGCCGCCGCGCGCGCCGCATGGCCGCCGCCCATGTCGCCATCGGCGAGGAAGCCGACATCGCAGTGCCGCCTGCCCAGGAGGAAGCCCTCGCGCATGCCGACCTCATGGCGCGCTACGAGGATGCCGTGCAGCGCCTTCCCGACCGGACCCGCGAGGCATTCCTGCTTCACCGCCTCGACGAACTGACCTATCGCGAGATCGCCGAGCGGCTCGGCATCTCCATTCCCACCGTCCAATATCATGTCGGGCGGGCACTGGCACAAATCTCCACGGCTCTTGAAACCGAATGACACAGATGGATGGATCGCGAACGCCCGAACTGCGCGAGGACGCTGCCATGTGGTTCGCTCTCATGCGCGGTCCCGAAGCCGAGACGCAGCGCATGGAGTTCGAGACCTGGCTTGCCGCCGATCCGGCGCATCGCCAGGCCTATAGCCATATCAGCGAGGTGTTCAGCCTCGGGAAAGGGCTCAAGCCCGCCGTCGAGGTCCCGGATGCACGCCGTCCCGCGAGACAGCCCATGCTGCTTGCCCGGATGATGGGGAGCCCGCTCCTCATGCTGCTGCTCCTTCTTGTGTCCGTTCCCATGCTGGTCGGCCTGACCGTGGCTGCGATGCGCGCGATTGGCCCGGGCCATCCGCTCATCCAGGCGGACGGAACGGGCAGGGCACCGGTCGCCGAGGCGAGCCTCGCCACGTCGCCCGGGGAAGTGCGGGCATTCCGGCTGGCCGACGGATCCCGCCTGATCCTCGATGCCGACAGCCGCGTGCGCGTCATCCTCTCGGCCGAGCGGCGCGACCTGTCGCTGCTGCGTGGGCGGGCGCGCTTTGTCGTCGCGCATGAGCCCCGACCGTTCGTCGTCGCGGCCGGCGGGGGCTCTGTCCTCGCGCGCGGCACCATCTTCGATGTGACGCTTCGTGCCCAGGGCGCAACCGTCGCGCTTATCGAAGGCCAGGTCGATGTCCGCCAGCCCGCCATGGGCACGGCCGCAGGATCGCCCCGAAACAGCGGAGAGGTGACGCGCCTCACCGCCGGCCATGGCATCGCGATCGGTGGGGGGAAGGGAGTGGCGCTTCAGGCAATCCCGGTGGTCCAGGCCGACTGGCCGAGTGACCTGCGCGATTTCAGGAACGTGCCGCTGCGCGATCTGCTGGCGGAGGCGAACCGCTATGCCGACAGGCCTTTGGTCCTGGCCGAGCCCGGGCTCGGCGACCTGCGCGTCTCGGGCATCTTCCGCGTCCGCGAGCCCGCGCGCCTCGCCGCAAACCTTGCAGAACTGCTCGATCTCTCCCTCGTCCAAGGCCCGTCAGGCATCGCACTTGGGCGACGCTGCGCTGCGCACGAAAAAAATTCGTGCCCGCCCTCATAAATTTCGCCTGACCGGCATGGATGCCCCTGAACAGCCTGCAACGGGACAAGGGGGTATCCATGAGCAACAAGAGAACGAGTGCATTTTTCCTGGCGGCGAGCCTGTGGGCGCTGGCCGTTCCGGTCGGGGCGCAGGAACCACGCCAGGAGTTGCACCTGCCTGCCCAGGGGCTCGGCGATGCGCTGCGAGCGCTCGGCAGCGCCGCCCGGCGCGAGATCATCTTCACCTCCGACGCGGTCGCCGGCAAGTCCGCCGCTGCTCTCGACGGCGCCTATACGTTCAAAGAGGCACTCGACACGCTGCTGGCTGGCAGCGGCCTGTCTACGGTCGAGCGGGATGGCACGGTCCTCGTCGTGGGGCGATCGCAGGCGCCGCAAGCCGCAGCGGCCCAACATGGTGAGGATGCCGCGATCCTGGTGACAGGGTCGCGCATTCGCGGAGCGCCGCCGGCCTCGCCGGTCACCGTCCTGAGCAGCCGCGAAATCGCCCAGGCCGGCCAGACCGACCTCGGCGAGGCGGTGCGCACCCTGCCGCAGAGCTTTGGTGGTGGCCAGAACCCGGGCGTGGCGCCAGGCGCGCCCGGCAGCAACAACAACCAGAATTCGGGCTCGAGCATCAATCTGCGCGGCCTCGGGCCAGACGCGACATTGACCCTGCTCAACGGCCATCGCCTCGCCTATGGCTCCTTCACCCAGGCCATCGACGTCAATGCCATCCCGCTTGCCGCGGTCGATCGCATCGAGATCGTCGCTGACGGTGCCTCGGCGCTCTACGGCTCGGATGCGGTGGGCGGCGTCGCCAACATCATTCTGCGCAAGGACTATGAAGGCGCCTCCGCCACTGCGCGGCTTGGTTCCGCGACCGATGGCGGCAATACGCAGCAGCAATACAGCCTCGTCGCGGGAACGACCTGGAACGGCGGCGGCCTCATGGCGACCTATGATTTCGAGCGCGACACCGCGATCACCGCCCGGCAGCGCAGCTATACCCAATATATGCCGGGCAACACGACCTTGCTGCCTGCCGTGAAGCGGCACAGTGCGGTGCTGAGCCTGCACCATGCGCTCTCTCCCGACCTCACCTTCAGTATCGACAGCCTCTATAATTGGCGGCGCGCTCCCACCGTCCTGCAGGTGCCTGGCGGGTCGCGCTACACGACCGAGCCGACCAACCAGTCCTTCGCGATCGCGCCGTCGCTGTCTTTCCAGGCAACGCCCTCGCTCTCCTTTGCCATCAGTGGCGTCTATGGCGAGGACCATACCGACACCAGGCAGTTCACCACCACCGCGGCCGGCGCGGTCAGCGCCTATCCCTATTGCTACTGCAATAAGGTCAAGTCCCTCGAAACGACATCGCAGGGCGACTTGTTCGACCTGCCCGCCGGCACGGTAAGGTTCGCCGGCGGCGCCGGCTATCGCGACAATGGCTATCTCAACCGCTCCACCAGCCTGCCCGAGCCGATCGACGTCCACCAGGACAGCTATTATGGCTTCGGCGAAATCTACGTCCCGCTGGTCTCGCCAGGACAGGCGGTCGCCGCGATCCATCGCCTGTCGCTCACCGGCGCGCTGCGCTACGAGAAATATCCCGGTATCGACGACGTGCTGACACCCAAGCTGGGCTTGATCTATGCGCCGAGCCCGGACCTGGACCTCAAGGCATCCTGGGGCAAATCCTTCAAGGCGGCAACGCTTTACCAGCAGTACCAGCCCCAATATGCCTTTCTATATGACGCGACGACCCTGGGTGGTTCGGGCTACCCGGCGGGCGCGACCGCGCTGTTCACCAATGGCGGCAACCGGGCGCTAAAGCCCGAGCGCGCGACCTCCTGGTCGGCGACCCTTGCCGCCCATCCCCGCGCCGTTTCCGGGCTGCGGCTGGAGGCGAGCTATTTCGAGATCGCCTATCGCGACCGGGTGGCGCAGCCGTTCCAGGGCACCGACTTCTACAACGCGCTCGGCCGGCTGACCCTCGACGATTTTGTCGATCCCTATCCTGATACCGAGCAGCAAGCGGCGCTGATCGCCGCATCGCCCGTCCCGCTCTTCAACTATTCGGGGCGGGCCTACGACCCGGATGCAGTCGTCGCCGCCGTCTACAACAGCTTCTTCAATGTCGCGCGGCAGAAGATCCGCGGCGTCGACCTCATGGCCCGTTATGATGCTGAGCTCGATAGTGGCGACAAACTGTCTCTGGCAGGCTCGGCGTCCTGGCTGCAGTCACGCCAGAGGCTCGACCCGTCGCTGCCTTATACCGAGCTTGCCGGGACGATCTTCAACCCGCCGCACTGGCGGGGCCGAGCCGGAGCGACATGGACGCGCGGCCCCCTGAGCGCATCCGCCTTTGCCAACCATACCGGCGGGGTGGACGACACCCGCAATAGCCCGGCCGTCCGGGTCGGATCGCAGACGACCTTCGATCTCGCGCTTGTCTACCGCCCATCGCAGGAAGGGCTGGTCCCGGGCGTCGGCTTCGCGCTGGCCGTCCGCAACCTTCTCAATGACAAACCTGCCTATGCGCGCGCGGTGGCGAACTATTATGTCAGCTACGATTCCACCAACCAGTCCGCGATCGGTCGCTTCATCAGCGTCTCGCTGACCAAGGAGTGGTGAGCGATGACGGGTCCTGATCTTCCCGCAGCTGGATCGACGCAAGTGGCGGCGCGACGGCGGGGTCGTCGCTTCGTTGGCCGCGCATGCGGAGGGAAGCGACATATCGCCCTTGGCGGCCTTGCCCTTGGCATGGCGCTGGTGCCGGTCGCATCCCGGGCAAGCCAGCCGCCCTGCGACCTGCTGCCGCCCGCCGCGGCACCGGCGGAGGCCCGGCGCGAGATCAACGCGCTCGACCTTGTTCGCCTCCGCGATTTCGGGGGCATGCAGTTCGATAGCTATCCGGGCCCCCCGGCGGCGCTGTCGCCTGACGGCCGGCATGTGGCATTGCAGCTTCGTCGCGGCGACCCTTCGTCCAACCGCTACTGCACCGGCATCCTGGTGAAGGAGACCGGGAGCGCCGCGCCGCCCCGGATCGTCGCCGATGGCGGCGAGGTCATCCGGCTCTCCTTCGACAAATATGGCTTTTCCGGCCTTGTGGCAGGCGCGCCCGTGCCCTCGGTCCTGCGCTGGGCGCCCGATGGCAAGCTTCTGGCGTTCACCAAGGCGGTGGGCGGTATCATGCAGCTGTATCTCGTTCGCGCCGATGGGACGGAAGAGATGCAACTGACGCATGCGAATGTGTCGATCGACGATTTCCAGTGGCTGCCAGACGGCGAGGCGATCGTCTATTCCAGTCGCGCCGGCCTGATCGACGCGGAGCGGCGGATCGACAGCGAGGCGCCAGGCGGATGGCGCTACGACCTGCGTTTCTGGCCCCTGGCCGGTGGCCGGCCGCACCCGCCATCCCCGATCCCGAGCCGGGCCGAGGTCATCACGCTGGCGGATCGAACCGTGCGCCCGGCAAGCGATGCGCAGCGCCTCGTCCTGGAGCCGGCGGGCACGCCTGGCTGGCCGACTGGGGCGATCCAGGCCCTGCCGCTGGGCAGCGGCGCGGATCGTGCCTGGCTGGCACCGGCCAATCCCGATGCCTTGTTCAAGCCCAATATTCTCCATGTCTCGGTGAACGGCCGCGAACTGCCTTGCCCGCAGCAGGTCTGCAGCGACGTGATCGGCCTGTGGAAGCGCGATGATCGCACGATCCTGTTCCTCAAGCGACAAGGCGTGGCGCGCAGCGAACTGGCCCTGATGCGCTGGGACCTCGGCGCAGGCGCACCTCGGCGGCTGCTTGGCACCAATGATCCCTGGCTGGGCTGCCAGCTTGGGCCTCAGGAGTTGGTCTGCACGGCGGAGGGCGGAACTGCGCCCCGCCATGTGATCGGCGTCGATGTGGACACGGCCAAGGTCCGCACGATCTACGATCCCAATCCCGAATTTGCCGCGATCCGGCTTCGTCCCCCCGAGCGCCTGGTCTGGCGCAATGCATTTGGCATCGAGACCTTCGCCGACCTCGTCCTTCCTTCCACTTATCGCCCCGGCCACCCTGTGCCGCTCATTGTCGTCCAATATGAATCGCGCGGCTTCCTGCGCGGCGGGACCGCTGACGAATTCCCGATCCAGCTGTTCGCGGCCAATGGCTTTGCCGTCCTGAGCTTCAATCGGCCGCCCTGGTACGCCCTCCAGGGAAAGCCGCTCGATCTTTTCGCCTTCCTCCAGGCCAACCAGAAGGACGGGCTGGATCGGCGCAGCGTCCAGTCCTCCCTCGAAATCATCGTCGAGCGCCTGATCGCGCGGGGCATCGCCGATCCCGCCCGCATCGGCATCACCGGGCAAAGCGACGGCGCCTCCACAGCGACCTTCGCGCTCATCCATTCGCGCCTGTTCAAGGCCGTCGCGCTCAGCACCTGCTGCGAGGATCCGGCGATGATGGCCAGTCTCGGCCCTGGATTCGAGGACTGGTATGCGAAGTCGGGCTATCCAAGGTTCAACGAGGATCGTCCCGACTTCTGGAAGCAGGGGTCGCTGGCGCCCAATCTTGGGGCGCTGCCGCCGGTTCCCTTGCTCATCCAGGCGGGCGAGGAGGAGTTCCGCTTCGCATTGCCGACCTACGCGGCAGTCAAGAATGCCGGCTGGCCAACCGAGATGTACGTCTTTTCGGGCGAGGGCCATGTCAAGCTGCAGCCGGCCCATCGGCTCGCCGTCTATGAGCGCAACCTCGCCTGGTTCCAGCGCTGGTTCAAGCCGAGCGAGGGTGCAGCGCCCTGAGCGTAAGCAGGGTCAGCCGCGACGGGCAGCGAGCCAGGCTTCGACATCCACGAACCGCATGATCCGCACATAGAGAAGATCTCCCGCGTCCGGCACCGTCGCAAGACTGGCCTCCAGTGCCGGCCGGTCCACGATCCCGCGCGCGCACAATTCGCCCTCGAGCAGCATTGCGCGGATAGTAGCGAGGTTGCGGAGATAAAGGCTTCGCACGAGGCTGGTGAAACCGCCCTTAGAGGCGCGCTGGATGATCCTGGCCGGGAGCTTGGGGGCATAGGCGCGGCGCGCGATCGCCCGGTTCATGCCATCCTCGGACCAGAGCCATGTCGGCTGCCGCAGGCAGGCCTCCATCACCGGCTGCGACAGGAGCGGATAGATAACCGGCAGGCCGTCCGCACCATCGAGATAGTCGACAAGGGCTAGGCCGCGCATGATCGCCGCGACATGCTCGCGCTTTCCGACGGGAAGGTCTGCGAACTCGTTGATCCAGGGATGCGGCGGATGAGACGCGCGGGCCTCGATCAGCCCGGAGGCGAGCAGGCGCTCGTCCCGGGGCCATGTCCAGGCCCGACGGCGGCGCAGATGCTTTTGCAGCGCTCGCCGCGCGATCAGGAAGGGCGAGCATTCGGTTACCGCGGCGACCTCCATTACCGTGCGCCAATATTCCGCCCCCACTCCGTGGGCGGCCATCCTGTCGCTTGCCGGCGTTGCCGAGCGCAGGAAGCAGAAGACATTGTCACCGCCGCTGCCATAGGCGATCGCCCTTGCGCCGACCTCATGGGCGACAGCGCTGCCATGCTTGACGAGGCTTTGCGTGAAGGCGCGCGTGGAGGGCCGTGGGCGCTGCGCCGCGCTCGACGCGGACAGGGCGACGTCGGCTGGGGAAAGGTCCAGTTGATGCGACTGCAGGTCGAGATGCCGGCATACCTCGCTGGCAAATGCGCGTTCATCGCCGCTCCCTGTGCCGCTTACCAGGGTAATCGCATGGCGCAAGCCGGGGAGCGCCGCGGCGAGCACCGAGGAATCAAGCCCACCGCTCAACGTCAGCGCCACCGGACCGACCTGCCGCGACCAGTGGTGGCAGGCGCTGTCCACCGCCCGCGCGACCTCGTCCTGGGCCTGTGCGAAAGACGGGAGGGCTGCGGCGTCGATGAACTTGGCCGGGCTCCATAGCGCATGATGATAGACGCCCTCGGGCCCGATATGCAGCATCTCGCCTGGCAGAACCTCCTTGATGCCGACAAGGGCGCTCTCCCGTCCCACCAGGTCTGGATAGAGCAGTTCGTCTTCGACGACAGGCCAGTGGATCGCATCGGCGCGACCGGTAAGTGCCTCGATGAACGGCAAGTGGGACGCGATCACCAGTTCGCTGCCCCCGCGCCTGTAATAGCAGGGGCAGCGCGCGGACGGATCGCGATAGATACACACCGCATCCGCTCCCTCGATGCCGGTCCAGGCCACGAAAGCGCCCCACCGCGCTTCGATCGCTTCGAGAAAGGCAGCGGGCGCGGCGTTGGAATCGACGACCCCTATGAACGGTGATCCGCCCGGTACGCGCGGAAAGGCCGGCCCCACTATGTGAATGTCTGCAGGAACGCCGCCGATGCTCTGGGTCGGACCTGTCGCGAACAAGGCGTGAGCGCTCGAGACGGCACAGGGCGCCAGGCCCAGCCGCTCTGCAACCGCATCGGCCGCGGTTCGGGCCGGGGCCGGCCGGTCGCGCTCCAGCGTCACCACGCCGAGATAGGCGCCAAGCATCATAGCTGCAGGATCGGCGTGAAGCACGCGACCCGCTCATGCGTGTCACCCAGGATCATGTCATGATCCTGGACCCAGCAATGCGCCTCGAACGGGTCGAGGCGCACGCCGAGCACGAGGCGGCAGGCCATGTTTCGCGACCGCAGGAAATGCAGTAGCGCCATCGAATCGGGGAGGCAGGTGTCGCGCGCCGGGACGAGCAGCCGCGCCCGCACGAATAGCGCGGTTCTGGCTGCTGCCTGGCCTGGCGTCATGGGCACCGACGGGCGGGACTGGAGGCGGCGGGCCCACCGGATGAGGAGGCGCAGGGGAATGAGGCGCACCGCAAGGCGCATGGTGATGATCCGCACGATCGCCGCCCCTGTCGCCCCTGTCACAAGGGGTCGGCGCTGTACGTCCGCTGTGGCGGCCGGCGGCGCATCCTGCGCAGGTACCGCGATATGGCTCGGCTCCGCAGGGCGGCCGAAATCCGCGTCGCAAAGGCCGATCCGGGCGAGCGCCTCGAACCGATTGGCGGGATCATCGGCACGGGCGCCGCCATGTCGCAGGGCGTGGAAGGCCTCGACCAGATGCTGAGGCAATTGGAGGTAGATGTCGCGCGCAACGTCGATGACGACGATCCGCCCTCCGACATCGCACCAATTTATGTCCGCGCGGGCCATGGTGCATTCTGGCTCCCTGCATGCGAGCGTCGCAGGCAAAGCCTGCCTCGCGGTTTGCGGGTTACGGAGCCTGGCGCATCCCCGGCCGGGAATGCGCCAGGGTAGATCAGTCGTCGAGGATACCGGCAAGGCCCTGGCCGGCAGGCGCATCGACCGTTCCACCGGAGATGCCCTTGGTTTCGACGCTCACCGCGCCGAGTTCGACGACGTCGTCACGGCGGTCTTCGCTGTTGCGTTCCATTTCGTCTACTCCTTGTAGCCGCTGGATTGCGGCACAAGAAGAATAGGATCCGGATTTTCCGCGTGCGAACTTATATTATGCCGGAATGAGAGTGCTTGGGATTGGGCGGGCCGGACTATAATCATTAATATTGAGAATGCTTCATCATACTGGATGACTGTATTCATTGGCGGCTATTCATGGCTGCATTATCGTGCGGATCGCGAAACTCGACCGTGCGCGCTCTTGGTGATAGCGGGCCATGGCTCTCCGTGCCGCGCCGATCGGCGCCCTGTCGATCGTGGCGAGGAGCAGCGAGAATTCGCCGACAACATCAGGGAGGAGGCGATGCTCCGAGGCCCGCGCGCGTGCCAATGCGCTTGAGGCTGCTGCCACTGCCTGCTCCAGCTCCTCATTTTGCGGGACGGATGCCAGGATGCCGAATAGCCTTTCGGACGCTGCGGCCACTTGTCCGGGCTCCAGGGCCTCATGCTTGAGCGCGCCGAGTCCTTTCCTTGCGCTCTCTGGCAAAGGACGCTCGAGAGCGAACTGGATCAAATGGCCATGCCAGCGATAGAGCCCGGCGAGCCGGTCGGCATCGAGCGACCGGACGCGAAAGCCGCCGCCCGGAAGCAGAACGACAAGACGCTCGCCCACCAGCCGGTTCAGGGCATCACGGACGGGTGTAGCGCTCGCGCCGAACTGATCGGTGAGTCGGGTGAGCTTGAGCATCGTGCCGGGCGCAAAGGCGCCCCCGACAATTTCATGCTGGATGCGACGATATATATAGTCTGCCGTGATGGGCTCGGGCGCCATCCTGCCTCCTTTCTGCGCATTGGGACATTTGCGCCCCGCGCTCCGGTTCGCTGGGCCCCTGTCGGATTCGCCTCCGCTTGCGGGTATCGGCTTGGCGCGCCGGCAACCCGCACGGGGGACCGCTCGTGCCGAGCCTCCTGGCGCCGGCCTTGTATCGGGGCATATCGACGCTGATGCCTCGCCGGAGGCATGCAGGCGCGCGGCAGGGACTGCGCTCTATGCCGACCTGTCGATCCCGTCGCCCAGGCAAGCACCGCCCCAAATGCTGACGAGTTGGTCAAGTAGCCGGACAATCTTCGCCCTGCCTTCCTGCGTCAGGCTGACGCGTACATAGCGGTGATCGCGCTGTCGCCGGCTTCGTTCGGCTCCGCTTTCCGGACTCGCGCCGCGGCGGCAGAGGACGAGGCCATCGCGCTCCAGCTCACCGACCTTGCGATGCGCGGTCGACGCCGGCACCTGCGAGGCCAGGCACAAGCTCCAGGCGTGCAGCGTGCGATGCTCGCACTCGGCGAGGTAGAGCTGGGCGAGCATGTCGAGGCGCGGGGTGGATACGAAGTCACTGCCGAGGCAATCACTCGTCGCCTCGCGCATGCTGGCGAGAATCCGGCATGCCTGGGCGCGCAGTTCCCCATCCGTCGAGCCTGTCATCTGGCCTGCTCCCTATCCTGTCCCTCCCGGACCATGCGCAATCGCCCTTCACTCCGATATGGCACCCAGGCGTGATGCCGAGCGGTCATGTTCCGAGCCAGAGCGTCAAGGCGGCATGCGATGTTGCCCACTGGACGCTGCCTGGGCCGCGTCATGGTCTCGGTACTCTCTCGTGCCGAGGTGAGGGCGCTCGTCATTGGCTGGCGAGGCTCCACGGCGGATCGCGGTGGCCCTGACGTCGGCGTCGATGATGCCGCTCCGTGCCGATGATGAGGAGGAGCAGCATGGGATAGGACAGCTTGCCGACGATCCACCAATAGGCCAGCGGCAGGATTCCGGCGTCGAAAGCACGCGCGGCATGGGCAGCGAGCGCCAGGCACTGGATCGCCGCAACCCAGAGCGGCCAGAAGCGATTCGCCGTCAGCGCGATCGCAAGCAGTGCGGCGAGGAGCGCCGCATCGATCCAGACGATCGACCATTGCACATCGCGAAAAGCCAAGGCCACCTGCATGTTGGTAAGGCTCGTTGCAATCGTGGCGACCAGCATCGCCGCTGCCGCGAGACGCTCGGGAGCGCCGCCACGCCAGCCGGCATGGATCGCCAGGACGGCGACCAGCAGGAGGAAGGCAGCGATCGGGGTCATCGATGTCGCGGACGTGCAGAATCATCGCCGCGGCTCATCCGTCGGCTCCGGATGGCTCCACGCCGATCGCGCTTGCTGGCGGCTTGAGGACGTCGCCGAACGCTTGCACGTCGATCCCGAGCTTGCGACCAAGCATTTCAAGCATGCGGTGGGCCTCGGCGACATGTCCCAGCGCGCTCGATGTCAGCAACTGCGCGTTGCTGATGGCGGCCAGGACCTGATGGCCGGCGACGGGGGACAGGTTGCGGCCGATCTGCGCGAGGATCGCGGAGGTCGAAAGCTCGCCGCCTTTCGCAAACAGGGCCTGGAGCAGCTTCTCATAGGCGTGCAGGTCGCTGGCGAGCGCTGCGACGGCTGGGCCCCAGGCTTGCGGGCTCGCTTTATTCGCCAGTGAAGAACCTGGAGAGGACCTCGAGGCCGACGGCCAGCATTCCGAAGCTTGCGGCGGCGGCAAGGACGAGGAGGATGAACCAGAAGAGGCGGTGGGTAGGTCCGAGTGCATTGCGATCTACTCCCTTGTGACGGAAGGGAAGCAGGACCTGCCATTCGCCGACTTGCAACCCTTGACCCGGCACTGGGGGATCGCTCGCGCCGATGGCTACCCCCGCCAATTCACCCCCCGATTTCCCGGGGGGCGTCATGGTCTTACCGCCGAACAGCATTTCGGCGGCCCGGCGTCGGTTGGGTGCGCCCAAGATCGCTACCGCCTCTGAAATGTAGGAGTCCACCGTGCCGACCCCGATGCCGAGCTCACCCGCAATCTCCTTGGATGTACGGAGCTGGAAGACGTGCCACAGGCATTCGCGATGGCGGGGCGCAAGCCGGTCGGCAAGGGCTTCAGCCTCCTCCGTCACTGCATTTGTCCTTCAAGGACCGATAGGGGGAGAGGGCAGGACGCCGCCCGCGCTATGGACGCGGCGGGGGCCGCGAGGATCATCTTGATTGTCGTTCGCACCAGCGTTGCGCCTCCCTCCGCTCCATCATGATCAAGCGGCCCGCAGCACCTTTCCCAACGCATCCAATCCCTTGCCGTTTATGGTCAATTCTGGCCACAGGGATAGATAGATCGTGAGTCTTCAGTTTGCCACCCCGACGCGGGGGGAAGACGCACGGTCGCGGCGGGCGGCCGATCCATTTGATCGGTTCGCGTCGTGCGCAAGGAATCAGTGCTTCGCCGCGTTCATCCCATGTGTACGGCACCTCGGAATCCCCCATATTTGCGGCGCTGCGGCTCGATGCCCCGGACTCGCCCGCCCGCCAGCCCGCGGCGTTTCTGCGCGTTCCCGGGCGAGATCCTGCACCTGGCTCTTGCAGCGGCTCATAGACCCGCGCCGCCTTGAGGCGGGGACGGATCACACATCGGATCGACGCAAAGCCGGTCCGGATCATGAGGCCGGCCTTGCCGGTGGGGACAATGGAATGAAAGGGTGGCTGTGACCACATAAAAGAACGCCCGGCACGAAGGCCGGGCATCCTTTGGAGTAGTGGAGCAACGTCGCCAAACGTCGAACCGTGATCACCCTTTCTTCCTACTCCAGATCGAAACCCGTTTCAAGTATGCGCGCTTAGCGCCACACCCTCTTTTTGTCTGGTGATGGTTTTCCTGTGTGGAGGGACAAATGGGAACGCTTACCTTTAATGAGGTGATGCTTGACGCGCTCGGCACGGCCGCGGCGACTTATGGTGCAGGACCGGGGCAATCCGCCCGCCTGCGCGACAGGTCCCGGAAAAGGCGCTCAGGCGCCCCTCATCCGACCGGCGCGCCAGTGCTGCGCGACAGCGTGGAAGCAGGCACGTTCGAAGTAAGCGCCGAAACCTCCCCACATTTTCGTAGCTGCTGATCTATCTATGTTTTGCCCCTCATCCGAGGGGTATCTTATTGGCTGATGATGTAAGAACTTTCGAAACAGGTTTCGAAAGGCAGGAGGGTCAGCGGCCCTCGCGTATGGATGTCATTCCAGCGGGACCGGCGCGTCGTCGCTGGTCGGCCGAGGCCAAGGCGCGGATCATCTCGTCGAGTTTTGAGCCCGGCGCCAACATCGCAGAAATCGCACGGACGCATGGGTTACTGCCGCAGCAGCTCTATGCGTGGCGGCATGACAGCATTCCGGGCAAGCGCCTGGCCAGCAAGAAGGAACTCTACCGGATGGCCGACGCGATGAATCTGCCGCTGGGCGCGGTGCTGGAACAGGCGCTGGCTGCGCTCGACCGGCAACGCAGACAATAAGTTACCAGATAGCTACCAGATATATATTGGTATTCGATAGCTACTCATTGGTGCGGACGGCGACTTTAGCCAGCTTATGGCGACCGTCCTGGCGCAGCGCATCAATCATGAAGCGCCACACATTGGCGGCATCGCTGCGATAGCCTGTTTCGGATTCCTCTTCGCCGACATATCGAATGATTTCCGAACCGGCATCCTTCATTAAATCGTCCGGTTCGTGTAGCGCGTCGATCACCGTCATGAGACGGGGCAGATAGGCCGTCCATCGCGGCGCGCCATCCGACAGTTGATCTTCATCTTCCCCATAAGCGCGGCAAAGGGCGCGGGCGGCTTTTTCGATTGGACTCATGTGGCTGATGCTTGCGCCAACCCGATGCTGCGTCAAGATGGATTATCCCATTCAATAGCCAAAGAATATTGAACAGCTATCGGATACTATCTGAGTACCCTGCGATAAAGATCTTGCATTCCGTTCAAACCATGCGAACCGAGCGCGCCCCAGATGCCCCGATCAATGGGGTAGAATATTTCAAGCGTTCGTGCTGATCGCCACCAGATCCACATTGGTGGCCAGATGATCAAGGAGACCTGTGCGCGGATGGGCGTAGGCCCTTGGGATGGAACGTTTTTCGATCCTGCGGCGGTAAAATGTTCTGTGGCACCCCCGCTCTTATCGAAGGAGCGGCAGCCTTCATGCTTGGGCTGCGATAATGTTCATAGTGCGCTTGAGGTTGTAGGCGATGGCGGTGAGGTGGACCTGAACGGCGGCTTTGGCGAGACCTCTCCATCGCATCCGCCTGAGGCCGTAGCAGCGCTTCCATGTCCCGAAGATTTTCTCGATCCGGCCACGCACGCGGTGGATCGGCTGGTTCCATTCATGAAGGTTGCGCAGCGTTTCGGCTTCGTCACGGCCCCACATGCCGGTGGCGACGATGCGGGGTATGCCGCCCTTCGCTCGCACGGCATCGCGAAAGTGACTGCCACGGTAGGCGCTGTCGGCGAGCACCTCACCGGGGTTGTCGGGCAAGGCTTCCGGTCCTGCCTTGCCGTCATTGATATTGGCGGATGTGATCGAGATTTTCTCGACCAGAGCCGTATCGGCATCGGCGCCAACATGGGCCTTGAAGCCGTGCACAGCCCGTTTTCCCTTGTGCTTTACCCAACCTGCATCGTCATCCTCCTCACTGGCGGACGCGATGATGGTCGCGTCGATTAGCGTTCCGGTTTTGACCGTCACCGCCTTTGACTTGAGTTGCATCGTCACGGCTTCGAACAAAGTCCGGTCAAGCTGGTGTGCCACGAGCAGCTTGCGAAATCTGACAAAGGCGGTCCGTTCGGGCGTGGCTTCATTAGCGGAGAACCCGCAGAAGCGACGGAAAGAGGCGCGATCGTCGAGCGCTTCGGCCAGCTTCACATCGGACAGGTCGTACCAGATCGACAGAAGCAGGGCTCTGAACACCGCCAGTTGTGGCCAGGCCGGCTCGCCCTTGATAGCGGGATAAAGCGGATCAAGCAGTTCCGCGACTTGGTTCCAGTCGATCAGCGATACCAGTGCGTCGAGCGATGAAGCCGCCCGCTCGCGTCCGGCAAAACCAAACTGCCCCTCTCCGATCGAACGTCGCGCCACCTGCCGCTCTCCTTCTGGGAAAGCCTATAGAATCAGCAATCAACGCCCATGTCTACGCCCATCCGCGCACAGGTCTCATAATCCGTCTATCCATGCCGGACGAGCGCGAATGGAAACGCATCCTCAGCCGCTATAGGGGATAGCAATGACCATAATCGGCCGAAGCGTCTGGCTCAGGGGATGAGCCAGACTGTTAAGAGTCGCGCTCGTTGCCTATGGTGGCTTTGCGATGCGGGTCCCCTGCGCCGGGCATTGCCGCCGGAGACAATTGCTACCTGCGCCCATGGTTCACGGGCCGCATCAGCAACGGCGCGAATATCCGGGCCGCTTGTAACTCCACGGGCCATGTGAAGCCAGCCAACATCATATTGCAGGAGGCGGTGCTTTAGCCGCTCGTTCAGGTGGCCTTTAAGCCAGTCATACCCCATGGTTAAAGGGCATTGAATGTATCGTGATCTAATGCGGGCGCTGGCGAGCACGTCGAGATCGGATACTGAGTCCGTCATGCGCTCCCTCAAAGGTTCGATTCGGCATGCTCGCCAAGCCGACAATCCGACCGACACAAAAATATTGGAAGACGCATTTACCGCGCTCGACGGGGCGATCGGCGCTATTCATGATGCACAGATGGCTCCTCGGGGCGTTGCTCCGTGCGACCTATGCGGGAAGCGCGCTGTTGACCCCGAATGCGGCATCTGTGCATGAATGATCATTAGATTTTTTTGTGGATCTGGTTTCGATCGAACATCTCATCCCAGCCTTGATCGCTACCCTCCCATGTAGTGACGCCATAGTGATCGAGTTTGTCACAGTAGACGCCCGGCTCATTGGCCTCGGGGAAGCTGTTCAGAAGTAGCAAGTCCACAGACGCATTAGGTAGCGCGCTGCGCAGCGTCGCCATGAAATTCCGCAGTCGCGCCTCATCAAAGTCTCGATTATCGTTGAAGTGCTGCACATGACCAGTTTCCACTCGGATAAACAGAACGTCACCTGCAAGGCTATATAGGCGCTTCAACAGGTGCGCGAACTTACCGGTGTTTTTGATCGCTTCAGCCCTTACTGCCACCGGCACGTAACGGTCGTCTACTTTGGCATCGTAAAAGTCGTGATAATGCATCAATCCGTAGCGCTTGCACATGACCGCTTGGCCTGCTTCCTCCGTCACTATCCTCATATTCTCGGGAACCATCATATCCCGAAATTCGGTCTCGAACAGGTCTTGTAGAGCGACTGTCGGAGTGACCAGCCAGTCGAAAGGGTAGGATTTAGTATCGTTAAAGCGACGCCGAATTTGGCCCGCCGTCATACAAAAACTTCCGAGACTGACAATGTGATCGTAAGCCTTGTTAATCATCTTGCCTGCCGCTCTTCCTCTGGCATCTGTAGAGGCTTCAGTGGTTCGCACATACCGCCGACCCATGCAAACCCAAAGCAGCCTTCAATTCGCCGACAGTGCGGTCGCCGCCTTACCTCGTCGCGCTGAGCTTCGCGAAGCACTGCCCATTCTGCCGGATGATCGACCCATCGGTCAGCACATAGTCGGCGAAGGACAGCACCGCCGACCCGAACCACGCATTGGCGCGCAGCATCCGCGTGGCGATCGGGACGATCTCCGTCTCATAATAGGCGTCGCGGGCATCCTTCACGCTGCCAGGCCGCCGTTGTTCTGAGGGATGACGCCGATCAGCTGGGACGGGGTGCGGTGCGCGGCCAGCATGTCGTCGCGACTGATATTTTTGAAGCTCGAAAATTCGTCCTTCGCTGTGACGTCCGCGATCGGCATGATGTGGATACCGTCCTTCTTGCCCTTGGGGATATAGACCAGGACATTTTTGAAGTTGCCGCCCCCCTTGGCCGATCTCAGTTTATCCTCCAGCTGGTCGACGGTTTTCTGGTCCGCCAGCGGCTCGCTGACATAAAAGACGAACCCGGCATGGGCGCCATTGAGATAACAGCGGTAGCGGAAGAGGGTGGCGTTCTCGCTGAGTAGCCCAGCATGGAGTGCGGACAGCCATTCGGGCATCCCATAGACCTTGACGTGCTCCTGATTGTTACCAGTCAGAGGTAGAGTCCGGCTCCTTCATGATGGTTGGTTGAGGTGATGGCAACGTTTCCGGGGGCATGCCCCCGGGAAGGTTGGCCGGCTTTCTCGGCGGGGGTTCTCCCGCCCAGTTTCGAGCGTGGCCTGACGTAGTTGTAATCGTGCCGCCAGGCATCGAGCACGAAGCGAGCATGCGACAGCGACGTGAACAGGGTCTCGTTGAGGCATTCGTCGCGCAGACGCCCGTTGAAGCTCTCGACGAAGCCGTTTTGCATCGGCTTGCCGGGTGCGATATAATGCCACTCGACCCGCCGTTCCCGCGACCAGCGCAGGATGGCCGACGAGGTCAGCTCGGTGCCGTTGTCGCTGACCACTGTATGCGGCTTGCCGCGCATCCCGATCAGCCGCGTCAGCTCCCGCGCGACCCGCACACCCGACAGCGACGTGTCGGCCACCAGCGCCAGGCATTCCCGCGTGTAGTCGTCGACCACGCACAGGATGCGGAACCGCCGGCTGCACGTCAGGGTGTCGGAGACGAAGTCGAGCGACCAACGCTGGTTCGGCCCGTCCGGCAGCACCATCGGCGCCCGCGTGCCCAGGGCGCGCTTGCGGCCACCACGGCGACGAACCCGCAGGTTCTCCTCGCGATAGACCCGCAGCAGCTTTTTGTGGTTGGGTGTCATGCCATCGCGAGCCAGAAGATACCCGAGACGCCGATAGCCGAAGCGGCGACGCTCGGCCGCCAACACGCGCAGACGCTGTCGCAGCGGACCATCGTCCGGACGCGACGATCGATACCGGATCACCCGCCGGCTCACGCCAACCAGGTTGCACGCCCGACGCTCGCTCAGCCCGTGATGCTCACGTGCATGGGCGACGGCATCCCGCTTAGCGCCGGGCGTCACCATTTTTTTGATGCCAGATCCTTCAGCACCACGTTGTCGAGCATTGCCTCGGCCAGCAGCTTCTTCAGCCGGCTGTTCTCTTCCTCCAGCGTGCGCAGACGCCGGGCCTCGGACACCTCCAGACCGCCATACTTCGACTTCCACTTGTAGAACGTCGCTGAGCTGATCCCGTGGCGGTGGCACACATCCGCTGTCGCCATCCCTGCCTCCTGCTCCTTCAAGATCGCGATGATCTGCTCTTCGCTGAACCTGCTGCGCTTCATTCCGTCCGACTCCTTCTCGTCGGACTCTACTCAAAATCGGTCACATTTCAGGGGAGCACGTCACAAAGTAGTGCCAGACTTGTTATCATAAAGTCGCAATGGGCGTGTTGGATATTCATATGCTGCCATGCCTCGCCCTTTGGCGATAATGGAGGCGGTATGCCTATCCGAACCCAGTCAGGCAAACTGTCGATAAACGTTGACGGTTTTGGCGACACATGTTTCCCAACTATACCCGGCAGCGACATCCAGCCCTCGGCTGATAATTGTCGCGCGTAAATCATCGTCTTCGAGAGACCTGGCAATAGCTGCGGCCAGGCCGTCGATATCGTCCGGGTCAATCATGATGGCCGCGCCGTTCGTCACTTCGGGCAGGCAGGAACGGTTCGACACGATAACGGGAACACCGCATGCCATGGCCTCAATCGGGGGCAGACCAAAACCCTCATAGATCGACGGATAGAGGAAAATTCTTGCGCCGCTATATATGCCGGGCAAATCCCTCTCGGGAACAAAATTCAAGAAACGTACATATCCTTTTGCTTCGTCTCTTGACATGAGTTCGTGCAAAGCCTCGTTCTGCCACCCCCTTGCGCCTGCCAAAACAAGCGGGTAGCGCCTTTTCACCTTTTCGGGCAGAATATGGTATGCGTTAAGTGCCGCGTCTATGCGTTTGCGTGGTTCGAAAGTGGCAACCAGCAGAATATACTCCTGCGGCACAATTCCATAAGATGCATAATCCACCGATCCATCAGTTGCTCGACCCGGGTGATAATCGCGGCTTACGCCCAAATGTACGGCTGTGATCCGATCCTCTGGAACATTAGTAAATTCGGCAACTTCACGGCGCACTTCATGTGTGTCGGTCACGATGTGCCATGCACGGTCAAGGGAGCTTCTGAAATCTCTCTCGAAATGTGCGATGCGTTCGGGCGGGTGCATTTCGGGAAATTTATAGACCGACAGATCATGCACGGTGATGATGCCGCCTTCCACATTGGCGGGCAGCATGAAGTTCGGGCCATGATATAGCCGCTTGCGAGCCGGAATAATCGCGATCGCCTTTTTTTCTGCCCAGCGTAAAAACTTGGCGCGTCGCTTTGGCCTTTGCGGCATGACACCGTGCACCAAGCCTTCTGGTTCGTTGGCGACGATACCATTATGGATTGCCCTGAACTGATGTACATCAGGATGCAGCTGAAGCCCTCGCATCAGTTCAAGTGTATAGCGACCGATTCCGGTCAATTGCGGTGACAGCGCTTCCACGCCCAGATCGATGTTCATTACGGCCTCAGATCAAATCGACACATCAAGGGGTTTCTGATGCAATTAGCCCGAACTGGCGGTCTGCGATGCTATGATCTGACCGATACTTTGTGCGATAGGGATTGATGAAATCTTGTCGCCGATCAGTGCCTTCAATTTCGTCGGGTCGCCGGTAAGGCGCCAGACCTCATTCTTCCGGACAAATTCCGGAGCCACTTCGACCTGGATATCATGTCCGGTAAGAGACCGAAAAAGATTCAGAAGTTGGTTGAGCGATACCGGCGTGCCCGAACAAAGATTGAAGACTTCGCCGATGGCGGCATCGCAGAAGGCCATATACCGGATGATCTCACAGGCTTCCTTGATATCCAGATAATCCCGGTAAACGTCCAAGTTCCCTAATCGGATGACCGGTTCCCTTGCAGCGAATGCCCGCGATAATTTCGGGACTATGAAGTCTGCACTTTGCTCGGGGCCGACAATATTAAATGGCCTAACAATCGTATAATCTATAATATCGGTATAATTTAGTATAATTCGCTCGCAGCAGAATTTGCTCATACCATAATGGTGGACAGGCTTCGGGCACAGCGTTTCAGACAAAGATTCGACATCTTGATTTCCATAAACACCCGCAGTACTGATGAATATGAACCGAATCTTTGGTCCATCCTTTGGAATGGACTTCAGTATATTTTCTGTTCCTATCGTATTAGATATATAATATTCATGACTTTCCGCAGAAGTGACGCTGGAAATGGCGGCACTATGAATAATGACTTCGGGACGAAAATCGTCGAACAGGGCTGATACCTCCTCCTTGTTCTCGATATTGCAAAGAACGATATCGTCACGAGGCCGAGATTTGGTTGTGCCTTTCAGTTCATGCCCGTCCTGCTTCAACATGTCATAGAGGTAGGCGCCCACGAAGCCGGTAGCGCCAGTGAGCAGTATCCGGGCCATTACGCTTTCTCCCTGCTCAACTCAGTGTACATTTGTTCTTGGCTCAGCATGCTCGAATGAGCGCCGCGAAGCGCAGCTAACAGCATTTCTGTAGATTCACGCCAGCTCATAGAAATCCATTCAGCCTTGATCTTAGCTTCCCAAGCAGCGATTTCCGTCGGATTGTTGGCATAAAAGGCAATTCTCTCTGCCCATTTTGCAGTATCTAACGGATGAATATATTCAACCAAATCGCGTCCGGTTTCACGAAGAGGATCAACGTCAGCTGTCAAGCACAGCTTACCATAAGACAAGCTTTCGGGAAGAGTGAGACTCCAACCTTCGTAAAAACTGGGCAATAATGTGAACTTGCAATGCCTGTATAGAATGTCAAGCTCTTCATCTGTTGGGCTCATTATGAGAATTTTACCCTTAACTCGATCATCTTGCTCGAAAGAAGCGAGGAAATCCCAAGACTTCCACCCCTTCTTTCCAACAAAAACAATCTGCACAGGCTTATTTAACAAAGATTTTTTCAACATTATCAAATAGGACTTATAAAGCGTTTCGTGATTTTTTCTTGGCTCTATTGTTCCAACAGTGATAATGAAATCGCCCGTTAAGCCCAAATCCTCAAGGACGGCGGCATCGCGATAGGGATCAGGTTGCATTCTTCGAACCATCCCAATATCAGAACCAAATTCAACAAAGTCGCTTGCTGGAACAGACAGAGCGTCTCGCCGTTGAATCAAAATTCCATCTCTTTGGGCTGTCCGACCACCATATGTGATGTGCTCGAAGTGATTCGATACATGTTTAAATAATGCTTCAAAACCCACACATGTTGTTGGCACATGGAATTGAGGCGTCAGTATCGGGGTCAGATCATAGATTATTTGTGATCGCATCGTACCTTTGTTTCGATGAATCAGGTCATCGATTTTGGCCACACGCGAAAGTACTCCGGAACCATCCGAATCAATCCCTGCAAAGAAAATGATCGAATTGGCTGGGATTACCGATAGATAGGCGGAGTGCCCTGGGAAAGGCTTGCCGTCGCTTCCATGTTGCCGGAATGGATTTCGATGACCCGTGTTATTCGCTTCGTGATCCCTCCAGAAATTGTGGAAATGCTCGTAGCTGGCTGAAAGATCTTCGCTGGTGAATAGCCAATCAAGATAGCTATCATCGATCTGGAAGAAATAATCATATCCACGCTGAAATGCAAAGAACCTCGTCCTAGGATCAATATCCTTCAACTGTTTTGCATACTCCAGTTCAGCACGGACGATACCGCTAATTCCACCACTCCATTCAAGGAACGACATGGTCAAATCCATCCAGATAACCGGCGGTTCGATCAATGCTGTGCGCTCTGAGCGTTTGAAATCACGAACGGCCTCATACAGCATTTTTGCTGTATCTGACCATTTCATACTCGGCCATCCACGCGCTATTTTTGCTTCGTAGTCGTGCAGAATATTGTCATCTTTGGCGTAAAGAGTAAATTTTTCGGCCCACCCACGCACATCATAAGGTTCGACGTAATCCACCAGGTCGCGTCCGATTTCACGCAAAGGCGGTGTGTCAGAGCAGAGGCAGAATTTCCCTTGTCCTAGGCTTTCAGGCAGAGTCAGGCTCCACCCTTCGTAGAGGCTAGGCAATGCCGTGAAGCGGCAGTTCCTATACAGAGCCGCTAATTCTGTATCTGTTGGCGTCAAACAGAGAAGCTTGCCTTTCAAGCGCGGATGTCGGTTAATTGTGTCGAGCATATCATCGACCCGCCACATTGGCTTACCAATGAAAACAAGTTGAGGCAGATTGTCACCCGCCATTTCCAACGCCATAAGGTAGGCACGGTAGAGCGTGTCATGGTTTTTACGCGGCTCTAGAGATCCGACAGAAATAACAAAGTCGCCGTCAATACCGAGTCCTTTGAGTAATTCATTATCATTCGAATTATCTGAATATTTCACGATATCAGTACCAAATTGCACAGGTACGCCCGGCGGGGTCGGCCAGCCTTTTGCTTTCTGGAGTGCTTCCGTATCAATTTGAGCCGTGCGTCCACCATAGAATATAAGATCACAATTATTCGAAATCCATTCTACGTATCGCTCAAAACGATCACGACCTACCGGATCATAAAAATGCTTCGTTTCATCAAGTAAGAGAATGATATCGTAAACAAGATAGAAAATGGAAAAATCGGGTATTTCTGATTTAATCAGAGAAAAATAACGTTCTTTCTGACTATCCATCCAGCCAACTGCAATAACTGCATCATTGGAATTGTAAGGATGAAAAAAACCTTCAATGTCTGGAGCCTGGACGTGAATGGTATTTGAGGCCCCCATTGCTCCTTTATATCTTGCGAAAAAATGCATATAAGCATCTGCGACGTTGTCCGCTTCAAGAAGCCAACCCAATTCTGACTTAGGAATTTCGCCAAAACCCTGATCAATTTGCATCGAGAAGCGAATGTCTGGAAAAATCTTGGCTAGGCCGCACGCCATTTCGAGTTCGGCGCGCACAATACCTACAACGCCACCATTCCATTGAAATGCTGTGGTGAGGTCGAACCAGAGATTGTTGAATTGACCCAAGCGTGGCGCTCTGCCGTAATTTTCGCGATCTTTTGCAATTTGCTTCTGCCAGTCGGCGATGGCGATATGGACGGTTTCCACCGCTTGCCGTACGCTCACGGGAGTTTCGATTGAGCGTTCATTGATCTGTTCCAACAATGTTTTTCGACGATCTTCCAATTTTTGAATTTTTTTATCCGCAACAAAGCTGGCGACCATGTTTTTAAATGGCCAAGCCAAAGAGCTTGTCTCAATGAAAGCTTGGCGTCGTGCCGATTTCGCTAAGCGGGAGGTCGCCATATTATTCAAACAAGCCTCATCACTACTAGCGATCGAAGCTATTATTTGAACCTTAGAAGTGCCCCGCTCCAACATCTCCAGATGGCTATTTAGGCCATCTGGATCAGCGTCTCGTTGCAATATGTCACGATAACAGGCTTGCACGAAATCGCGGCCATCTTTCTCTATGAGATACGCCAAAGTACCCGGGGCGGCGATATTCATTACTGTAACCTTCCAAAATCTTATAGAAATCTATGCAAGCCTGTTGCGATGACGAACTGTCAGAAGGACGCGTTTCTTTTGTTACGCTCTAGATCCGTCGTCACCATCATGGCGCAGAGATCTTCCAATGACGTCTTGGGTTCCCAACCCAGTTCTTCGCGTGCCTTGCTTGCATCGCCGATCAGCAGATCGACTTCCGCCGGACGGTAGAATTTCGGGTTAATGCGCATCACGGTCTTGCCGGTTGCAGTGTCGACGGCGGTTTCCTCAACTTCCTTTCCACGGAATTCCACTTCGATACCCGCAGCCTTGAAAGCCAGCGAAACGAAATCGCGTACCGTGTACATCTTGTTGGTCGCCAAGACATAGGTGTCGGGATGATCGGCCTGAAGCATGCGCCACATGCCCTCAACATACTCCTTCGCGAAGCCCCAATCGCGCTGCGCGTCGATATTGCCCAGTTCCAAAGCGTCGAGCTTGCCAAGCTTGATACGGGCAACAGCGTCGGTGATCTTCCGCGTCACGAATTCGCGGCCTCGCAGCGGGCTTTCATGATTGAAAAGAATACCGCTGGTCGTGAACATGTCATAGCTTTCGCGGTAGTTGACGGTCATCCAGTGCGCGTAGAGCTTTGCAACGCCATAAGGGCTGCGCGGATAGAAAGGCGTGTCTTCCTTCTGCGGGATGGCCTGCACCTTGCCGAACATTTCAGACGTGCTCGCCTGATAGAAGCGAATCTTGGGATTGACGAGGCGGATCGCTTCCAAAAGGTTGAGTGCGCCAAGGCCGGTGATCTTGCCGGTGGTCACGGGCTGTTCGAAGCTGACGCCGACGAAGCTTTGTGCCGCCAGATTGTAAACTTCGTCAGGCTGATACCGATTCAATATCGTAACGAAATTACCAAGATCTGTCAGGTCGCTTTCCACCAGATGAAAATTAGGATGCTTGTCGATCCCCAGTTCCTCGATACGCCAGAAATTTACGGAACTTGTCCGACGGAACGCACCGTAAACCGTGTATCCCTTTTCCAGCAGCAGTTCAGAGAGATATGCCCCATCCTGCCCAGAAATCCCCGTAACCAAAGCCTTTTTCATATATCCCTCTAAAAATTAGTCAGGTGGAAATTTTCAAATGATGCAATAGAACCGCACAGGATTTTTGCCAGGTCGGTACATCCTGTTGGCACGGCTTTTGTTTATTCTCAATGTTTCCCAGCCACTCGGTTATCGATTGGGCCAAGGCGACATCCGTATCGTCATGAAAATATGAGATCAGTGGAGAGGAAATTTCCCTGAAAACTGGAAGATCCCTGGCAAGAACAGGTCTGCCATGAGACATCGCCTCTACAATTGGAAGGCCAAATCCTTCTGCGAAGGTAGGGAATAAAACCCCTCTGCATTTGCGATATAGGATATCAAGAAATTCGTCGCTGGCATTGCTGAACCAGAATATTCTGTCATTTATACTTGGGTGACGGCGTATTCTTTCTTCGACATCTTCCGACTTCCATCCAGTCCGCCCCACGATCGCTAGGATAGGGGCATCTTCTGGCCGACTGAAAAACAATTGATCGAAAGCATCTAGCGCCCGGGCATGGCCCTTACGAGGCTCAATCGTTCCTACCATCAAAACAAATTGCCGATTTTGCAATCGTTCGAGCATGGCCTTTTCCGTCTCGGTTATCCCTTGCGTGGGTTTGGACTGCCGCAAATCGCCTCCAAGAGGGAAAGCTTTGATGTCGATGGAGTGTTTGGGCCGGACAAGCTTTTCCTGTTGCAGCCACTGCTCCAGATCCTGAGCTATCGACCGGGAAATGCAGAGCGCCTGATCGGCATGGCGGCCGATAAATCTGAGCCATTTCCCGAAATATATCGATTGTTTCTCATTGAACCATTCCGGGTGGCGCGCAGGCAGCAAATCATAAACGACAATGGCAATGCGAGCACCCTTTCGGCGCCATGCACGCACTTGGCGGTGATGGCGCGGGAGAATGCGACTGCTCAGATCCAGGCCCAGAAATATGTCGCCCGGCTTGATCGAAATGCGCGCCCCCTTTTCCAGGGATGCGCTTCCGTTCAACTCATTCTTGACCAGATGACGATAGGGGCGCCTTCGTGTGGCTGCCACGAAACGCGGCTCATATTCGCCGAGGTCGGACTGAAGCAATTGTTGGCTGATCGCTCTGACCACGCGTTGGATGCCTGTGCCCGCATCATGGCGCCACAGGATCGAGATGTCGATCAGCAACTGTGGCTTGCGGCCTGCATCGGCTGTGAATCGGCTGAATACAAGCTCCCAGAAACGGGGAAGGCGTCGTGAACCGGTCATGAGAATATTGGCCTGTAAAATAGCGCAACACTTACATTCATGAGTGAAGTTTACGCTCCGTGGTTCGCCCCCCCATAAGGGAGGATTGCCTGCAAATGCAAATCATAGATATCCTGCGGGGAGGGGGGCCTGTATGCCGATGATGTCTTATTGTCGGTTGACCCTGTCCCGGAAAATGCCTCCAGCAAGAATGAGAGGAATCTGGCAAAATCGAAGCTGACAAGAGCTGGAGGTTTTGCATGAAGAAGTCGAAATTCACGGACGAGCAGATCGCGTTTGCGCTGCGCCAGGCCGAGGTTGGAACACCGGTTGCTGAGGTGTGCCGCAAGATGGGCGTGTCGGAGGCGACCTACTACCGCTGGAAGCAGTTGTACGGCGGCTTTGGACCATCGGAGCTGCGCAAGATGCGCCAGCTCGAAGAAGAGAACCAGAAGCTGAAACGGCTCGTGGCGGACCTGTCGCTGGACAAGGCCATGCTTCAGGAAGTTCTGGCAAAAAAAGTGTAGTGCCTGGCCTGCTCCGCGAAATCGTCCGTGGGATGCACGATCGCTATCGGGTGGGTGAGCGGCGCAGCTGCGCCTTGCTCCGGTTCGATCACAAGACCCATCGCTACAGGTCGGTCCGCGGCGACCAGGCGCCACTGCGAACAGGATCAAAGAGATCGCTGCGGTGCGCGTGCGCTATGGCTATCGCCGCATTCATGTGCTGCTTCGGCGGCAGGGTTACTGGTAAATGTGAAGCGGGTGCATCGCCCATACCGTCTGGAAGGGCTTAATTTGCGGGCAAAACGGCCGCGAAGGCATGTCATGGCTGCGCGGCGTGTGGAGCGGTCTCTGCCTTCATGCCCCAATGATGTCTGGGCAATGGACTTCATGTCGGATACCCTGTTCCACCGGCAAGCGATTCCGTGCCCTGACGGTCGTGGATGCCTACACCCGAGAGTGCCTGGCGATCCACGTCGATCAGGGCATCAAGGGCGAGCAGGTGATCGACGTAATGGATCACCTGATCTTCGAGCGAGGCAGTGCCCCTTCGAAGATCAGGGTGGACAACGGCGCTTCCCAATGTGCTATGGCACCGAGTTCATCTTCCGGGGGTTCGATCACTGGGCCTACATCAATCGGGTAACGCTGGATTTCAGCAGGCCGGGCAAGCCGACCGACAATGCCTTTGTGGAGTCCTTCAACGGCCGGCTCAGGGACGAGTGCCTGAACACGCATTGGTTCTTGTCATTGGACGATGCCAAGACCAAGATCGAGGCGTGGCGGACGGACCGAGAGCCGATCTCACACATCCCTAGGGTTCATGACGCCTGCCGAATTTGCTTCATCGGCCGGGGTTAACCCCGGCCGATGAAGCGCTGGATCTCTCGTTCCGGCCGGGGGAAAATCCGGGACAGGGTCAATGATCAATGATCAATGCAGGTCGGTATCAGAGGTTGGAATAATCATGCACAGCCTGGTGGACATCGTTATATTCAACAGCTTGACCGCCATGCACCAATATCGCGCGATTGCAGACTTGCTGGATTAATTCCGTGCTGTGCGAAGCCAGGATCATGCTACGGCTTTGCCGCCGCTCCAGCAATTCATGATGGCATTTGCGATTAAAATTCTGATCACCCACCATGATGACCTCGTCGATCAGATAGCAATCGAACTCGATGGCTAGCGATAACGCAAATGCCAGCCTTGCCCGCATGCCTGATGAATAGGTCTTGACCGGCATGGACAGTTGGCGGCCCAGCTCGGTAAATTCCTCAACGAAACTGCGGATATCACGATAGTCACGCTGATAAATACGCGCAATGAAGCGTGCATTGTCATAACCGGTCAGGCTGCCTTGAAATCCGCCGGCAAAACCTAACGGCCACGACAGAGACATATTGCGAATAACTTTGCCCGACGTAGGCAATTCGACACCACCGATCAATTTGATAAGTGTGCTCTTGCCGGCGCCGTTTCGGCCTAACAACGCAATGCGATCGCCTGGCTCAACCGTGAAACTCACATTGTTGAGAACGCGTTTTTCCTTGGAGCCATGCCTGTAACTCTTGCATATGTTCTGACAAATTATCATTCGATCGTGAGTGTCCTGCGCACATGGCGACACAGGGCAAGACCGAATGTCGCAAATACCATGGAAGTAATGATAGGATTTAAAGGTTCGTAATAGGCAGTTATTTTATCGCCCCACAGGCCTTTTCTCATCATTTCCATGCCATTAACAAAAGGTGAAAGTAGCATATACTCTCTAAGCTGCGGCTGCATCCAGGACAGCATGTAAAATAGTCCGGAAAAGGGGATCATGATATACGTGACGACCGGCACGAATTTTTCAACAATCTCCGACATTTCAGACAGGGGGGCGATGACAAGGCATACCGAGAAGGAGAACATCGCATATAATAGAAATCCGGCTAGGAAGAGGCCGATATTATCAGGGATTGGGAAAAGATCAAAGGCTGCCAATATCGAACCGATGAAAATATAAGCCATAGCGCTTCCAAGAAATTCAATTATGAATCTTGAAAGTAGGAAGTCTATTATTTTTATCTGTCTGTGATAAAGTAGACTTCCATTGGCTGTGAATACCGCTTGGCTTCGCGCAATGCCATGACGAAATAGTGTAATTGGGATATAGCCCGATATGACAAATGCGACGACGCTGATGCCGTGCTCTTCCGATCCTTTGCTCAGTCGCCATAAAATCGCTACCAGACCAGCGAACAGCAGCGGCTCAACCATGATCCATAGGAAGCCGATATTTTCGCGGCCAAACCGGGTGATGAGTTCGCGGATCATTAGGGCGTGGATCACGCGAAGCTGAACCCGCCATGCCTCGCGCAATTTGCGTAAACCGGCTCTGCCCATTGTCAATCTTCCGGTGCGTGCTCAAGAATGCCGACGATGAACATCCAAGCGATGAAATACAGGCATGTGGCTACAGCAAACACGATGAGGATATTCAGGAATCTCTTAGGCAGGAGCGGCATGTCCGGGATATTGGGATCGACCACCCGTTCCAGATAGAATTGCTGGCGCTGAGCTTCGGCGCGGGCCTGAACCAGCGCCGCACTGGCGGCATTGAGGCTTTCTGTGGCAAATTCCTGTTCGACCAGCAGGTTCTCATAGCCACCCAGTTTCGATGCGATACCGCCGCCGCTGCCCACCACCCGGCTGTCCTGCGACGCGATCTGGATCGACATGGCGTTGATCCGGTTGCGCAGCGCCGGGATGGATGGATTGCCCGGGGTTAGCCGCTGCATCAAGTCGAGCTGCGTTTGCAAGGCTGCGCGTTCTGCGGTCAGTCCGTTGGCGATCTCCAGCACGCCACCTGCCTGTTTGGTAGGATCAATCAAAGCTTGCGCATTGCGATATTGTGACAAGGCTATGCGGGCGGCCTTGGCCCGCTGCGTGGCAAGATCGACCTGCTTTTGGGCTTCGATGATCGCCTTGTCATGGGCGCGCCCGTTTAGGCGATTGACCAGTCCCTCGCTTAGATCCAGCAACTGGCGATTGATGGCATAGGCGTCTTCCGGTGCGAAGGCGCGAACCTTGATGATCGCAGTCCCTGTTTCGGTGTCCATGCGGGCATCGACCATCTTGTCATAATATTTGAACAGGCTTTCAAAGCTGTTGTCGTTGAGCAACGGCGACGGAAAGCGGGAGAGGAAATCAGCGCGCGGGCTGGCGAACCTGTCCCTTATGCGCTCATCCTTTTCCAGAGCCTTGAGCGCATCGCGGGAACGAACATAGGTCAACACCTCATTCGTCTGCTCCTGCCCGCCCGACAAGCCCGTTGTTTGCACCAGATTGGCCAGGGTGGATACCTGCGACCGCTTCTGGTCCGGACTCTTGATGACAAAGCGCGATTCCGAAATATAGATATCGGACGCGATCAGGCCATAATAGAGTGCAGCCAGCAAGGTGGGCAGAGCAACGAACAACAGAAACCAACGCCGCTTGCGCAGCCATTGCGACAAGGCGTTGGGCCGGCTCGGTGTTTCAGCCTCGACCGGAAACGAGGGATTAACGTTCATAAATCTACGCAGTGCCTCAGGAGGGACTTAAGCTGCCTTGCGCTAGGGCAACATGGTTCGTCGCGCAAGGCCGCATCGAAGAGTCGCGTCAAAGCAAGAGTAGCTATTGCCCATTTCTCGATCGCGATGCTAAGGCTTGGCCCATCATGTGGGCAGCTTTCCGAGACCATAATCAATGTTATTCAAGAATATCGTAGTTATCGGCTTGTCTTCGGGGCTTGTAGGCTGCGCCACATTGCCGTCCAGCGGACCGACCGGTAAACAGATCGAAAAATCGGTGAGTGTCGCCGGTGAGCAGCCCGTCATCGAACTTACGGAGATACATACGGCAGCGGATGTGCCCGCACTGGCTGCCAACGGCCTGCCTGTTGCAATATTGCCTGCTATGGCGGCGACGCCGACCGACATGGTTGGGGCCGGCGACATTCTGGACATCAACATCTATGAAGCGGGGGTTACGCTGTTCGCCAGTAGTGCCGGATCCGGCGTCGGCCAGCTGAGCAGTACCCCGGGCGTTCAAGTGCAGAAGCTGCCGCCCACGCGCGTGGATGATCGCGGCAATATCAATATTCCATACGCAGGCACGATTCATGTGGCTGGCCTGACAACCGGCGAAATCGAAGTCGCCATCCGAGATGCGCTTAAGAGGCTGTCGCAAAATCCGCAGGTTTTGGTGACGCTGAGCGAGGTCGTCACCAATTCAGTCATCATTGGCGGTGAAGTTGCCAAGCCTGGTCGGCTTGTCCTTCGGACCAACCGGGAAAGCCTTTCGGACGTCATAGCACTTGCTGGGGGGTATCGCGGCAATGCGCGCGATCTCACATTGCGGGTTATGCGCGGTAGTTCCAGGGTCGATCTGCGTGTCAACGATTTCATCGATAATCCTGAAATGGATGTGCAAATTCAGCCCGGTGATCGACTGATGTTGATCAACAATCCTCGCACCTACTCCATATTGGGTGCATCTGGCCGGGTTGAGCAGACGCCTTTCAGCAGCTCTAAAGTATCCTTGGCTGAGGCCGTGGCTACTGCGGGCGGCTCCAATCCGAGTTTGGGTGATCCCGCCGCCATTTTCCTTTTTCGCTACGAACGGGACCAGTCTGGGCAGGAGGTGCCTCATGTCTATCACCTCAACATGATGAAAGGAGGTTCCTATCTCATTGCTCAGAAATTCATGATGCAGGACAAGGACGTGCTCTACTTTGGCAACGCGGCCGCTAATCAGCCAAGCAAGCTCATTCAGCTAATTAGTCAACTTTTCTCACCGATTTTGACGGTGACTAGCGCGGTATCGGTCGTGCAGAACACCCGGAACTGACGCATATGCTGGGGGGCGTATGGACATCCAGACCTATAATATCGTTGATCTGGTCCTTATCATCCCCAGCCACATAGGCGACGAACGTGGCTATTTTGCCGAAACTTTCCCGCGCCGATATATTCGCGCTGCATAGCGGCGAATATCATTTCGTGCAGGATAACGAATCCCGGAGCGCGCGGGTCGGCACGATACGTGGCCTGCACTTCCAGAGCGAAACCCATACTCAGAGCAAGCTGGTGCGCTGCACCGCAGAAGCACTGTTGAACGTCGGTATCCATACCGGGTCGGCTACCTATGGCCTGTGGGTCAGCGAAGGGCTGACCCACGGAAATGTGAATTAACTTTGGTGCCGCCAGGTTTCGCGCAGAGCTTCTACTCGCACGAATCCGAAAGCGTCATCTGCTGCAAAGTGACCTGCTGCTATTGCAGCCCGCAATGCGATAAGGGCCTTACAAGGGACGGTCCGATGATCGCTATCCGCTGGCCCGATGTCGACATCGGATATGCTTCAACTCAAAGATCGCGAACAGCCGCTATTGTTCGAGCTACCGGCTTGTTTCAGCTGCCCGGACGCCAGAGTGAGCCATATTGCATGCGCGTAATCGTATATCGGCGGCTGGCTTCAGCGGTGCTGCTCTCGTGCGCTATCTGGTGTTGGAAAAGGGCTATTAAGGCGAGGCTATCGACGCGCTGACTTATTCGGGCTGCGAAGCATCGCTAAGGCAAGTGAAACGCAAGAGCAGCCACCAGTTCCTGCGTGCCAATATCTGCGATCGCGCGGCGATGGACGCGGCGATTGCGGGCTTCAAACCCGACCGCATCATGCATCTCGCCGCCGAAAGCCATGTCGACCGTTCGATCACGGGCGCTGCCGATTTCGTCCAGACCCATGTGATCGGCAGCTTCACCTTGATCGAAGCCGCGCGCGCCTACTGGAACGGCCTTGAGGGCAACGCCAAGGTCGCCTTCCGCTTCCTCCACGTCTCGACCGACGAAGTCTATGGCTCGCTGGGCGATAAGGGCCGGTTCGAGGAGACCACGCCCTGACCCCTCCTCGCCCTATTCGGTGTCGAAGGCGGCGTCGGATCATCTCGCCAAGGCATGGCAGCGCACCTATGGCCTGCCGGTGGTGGTGTCCAACTGCTCGAACAATTACGGGCCGTACCACTTCCCCGAAAAGCTGATCCCGCTGACGATCCTCAGCGCGCTCGCGGGCCGCAAGCTGCCAGTCTATGGCAAGGGGGAGAATATCCGCGACTGGCGATCATGCCCGCGCGCTCGACATCATCATGGAGAAGGGCGAGCAGGGCGAAACCTATAATGTAGGCGGCCGCAACGAACGCAAGAATATCGAAGTGGTGCTGCGCATCTCCGCGGTGCTGGATGAACTGGTGCCGACCGACAGCCCGCGCGCTGACCTGATCGAATATGTCACCGATCGTCCGGGTCATGACGCCCGCTATGCGATCGACGCGGCAAAGTTGGAGGATGAACTGGACTGGAAGGCGGAGAATTTCGACAGCGGCATCGAAAAGACCGTACGCTGGTATCTGGACAATCAATGGTGGTGGCAGCCGCTGCGCGAACAATATGACGGCCAGCGCCTCGGCCTCGACAAGGCCGATGCCAAAGTGCCTGCATGAGGATCGCCGTCGCCGGGACAGCCGGGCAGGTCGTCACCAGCCTCATAGAACGTGCCACAGCCGCCGGGCATGACATAATCGCGATCGACCGCCCCGATCTGGACCTAGCCGACCCGGCGTCGGTCGTGCGCGCGCTGACGGCTGCTGCGCCCGACGCGATCGTCTCGGCCGCCGCCTATAAGGCGGTGGACAAGGCGGAAAGCGAGAGCGATCTCGCCTTTGCCGTCAACGGCGCAGGAGCGGGCGCCGTGGCGCAGGCGGCCAAGGCATTGGGCGTGCCGCTCATCCACATCTCGACCGACTATGTGTTCGACGGGATGCTGGACCGCCCCTATGTGGAAAGCTATTCGACCGGCCTACCGGCGTTTATGGCGCATCGAAACTGGCGCGCAAACCTGCGGTGCTGGACGGCCATGACGATAGCGCGGTCCTGGGCGTGGCATGGGTTCACAGCCCGTCCGGCGGCGATTTCGTCAAGACCATGCTCCGCGTGGCGGCCGATCGCGACGAATTGGGCGTAGTCGGCGATCAAGTCGGCAATCCGACCTTTGCGCTCGCCATAGCGGATGGCATCATTCAGGTGGCTACCAATATGGTAGCCGATAGTAGCCCTGAGCTACGCGGCACATTCCAAGTCACTGCGCAGGGCGAAGCCAGCTGGGCCGATTTCGCGCAGGCGATCTTCGCGGCCTTTGCGGCGCGCGGCGTCCCGACAACGGTGCGGCTCAGCGGCACGGCCGACCATCCCACCCCCGCGACCCGGCCCGCCAATTCGCGGCTCGACTGCGGTCGCATCGCCAGCGTCAATGGCTTGACGCTGCCGGACTGGCGCGCATCATTGGACGATATAATGGATCGCCTACAACCGGCGGCCAACTGATTATCTGGGGAAGTTGAAGCTCTGGAAGGGTATCATTCTTGCCGGGGCAGCGGTGCGCGCCTCTATCCGATGACGCTATCGACCTCGAAACAGCTCATGCCGGTCTATGACAAGCCAATGATCTATTATCCGCTCAGCACGCTGATGCTGGCTGGCATCCGCGAAGTGCTCATCATCTCTACTCCCCGCGACCTGCCTGCTTTCCAATCGCTGCTGGGCGATGGATCGGCCTGGGGCATGACCATCGACTATGCGCAGCAGCCCAGCCCCGACGGTCTGGCGCAGGCCTATATCATCGGCGCGGATTTCGTCGGCAACGAACAGTCGGCGCTGATCCTGGGCGACAATATCTGTCATGGCCACGGCCTGCCTGACATATTGTCCCATACCTCCACGCAGACCAGTGGGGCCAGCGTCTTCGCCTACCATGTCACCGATCCTGAACGCTATGGCGTGGTCAGCTTAGATGCAGCGATGAAGGCGGTCACAATCGAGGAAAAGCCCGAAAAGCCCCAATCAAACTGGGCGGTCATCGGCCTCTATTTCTATGACGACCAGATCGTGGACATCGCCGCAAGCCTCAGGCCCACGTCGCGGGGCGAACTGGAAATCGCGGATGTGAACCGCGCCTACCCGGAACGCGGCGAACTCAATGTCGAAATCATGGGGTGCGGCTATGCCTGGCTCGATACCGGCACGCCCGACAGCATGCTGGATGCGGCTGATTTCGTCCGCGTCCTTGAAAAGCGTCAGGGCTTCAAAAATGGCCTGCCCGGAAGAAACTGCCTATCGTCAGGGTTTCATGGGCGTGACCGAAATGGATCGGACGACCGCGAAACATGGCAAATCGGATTACAGCCGCTATCTGAGCGGGATATTGTTGACAGCGATGGCTTGAATAAAGAGAAACTCACCATCTTTGTCCTCGGAATTGATGTCCATGCAGAAACTTGCCACTCATTATGTCGAAAAGCCATGGGGCCGGACCGATCTTCCGTCGATCTTCGCCGCCGGTGAGGGGCGACAGATTGGCGAAGTCTGGTTCGAGAGTGCCGACGGGCGCGACCTGCCTTTGCTGGTCAAATATATCTTCACCAGCGACCGTCTGTCCATTCAGGTGCACCCCAATGACGCGCAAGCTGAGGCAAAGGGGCTGCCGCGCGGCAAGGAGGAAATCTGGTATATCCTCGACTGCGAACCGGGCGCGACGCTGGGCATCGGCCTCACCGCTCCGATGACCCCGGACCAGTTCCGCGCCGCCGCGCAGGACGGATCGCTGGAACAATGGATCGATTGGAAGCCGGTCAAGCCGGGTGACTGCTATTTCATCCCAGCAGGCACCGTCCATGCGATTGGTGCGGGCATCACGCTGGCTGAAATTCAGCAGAATGCTGACGTTACCTATCGCCTCTATGATTATGGCCGCCCGCGCGAACTGCATCTGGACGACGGCGTCGCGGTCAGCTGCCTCACTCCCTATGACCGTGCGCCGGACGAAGCGCCGCTTGGCAGCGAAACCCGGCTGATCGGTGACGATGAAGCCCCCTTCTCGCTCGACCTCGTGCATTGGAACAGCGACCAGAATGTCGCCGTCCCTGCAGGCAAGCAACTCTGGTTCACCCCCCTGAGCGGCGCGGGCACGGTTAATGGCCTATCCTGGGAAAAGGGCGACTGCTTGCTGCTGGAGGGCGACTGCGCCTTCACCGTGACGGCAGGACTGGTGTCGGCCCTGCTTGCCGTCCCGCGCTGATCGGGAGGCCTGACCCGCTGCCCTTACGTCGGGTGATGCAGGGGCCGGGATGGGTGGGAGTGGACGGATTAGATGCCCATTCAATCCGTGTTCCTGCTTTCGCAGGAGCATGTACTGGATTCTTATACCAAGATGCATTGATCACGACCCACGCGCCCATTTACGGCGTCCGATAGTCATGATGCGCCACGGCTGATCGACCAGCTTGTTCCAGGCTTCGCAGCAAAGGTCGATGATGTTGTCGTGGGATATGAAGATCCGGTTGGACAGCCAGTTATCCCGCATGAACTGCCAGATATTTTCGACCGGGTTGAGTTCGGGGCATTTCGGGGGCAGCGGAATGATGCTGATATTCTCTGGCACTTCCAGCTTTCCGGTCATGTGCCACCCGGCTTGATCCATCAACACAATACCGTGGGCACCTGGCTCGATAGCGAGCGATATCTCCGTCAGGTGCAGCGACATGGTCTGGGTGTTGCAGAACGGGAGGATCAGGCCCGCCCCCTTGCCGAGTTCGGGGCAGATGGCACCGAAGATGTAGTCCGATTTCGTCCTCTGGTCCTTGGGTGCCGACGGCCGGGTGCCACGCCTGGCCCAGCGCCGGGTGATCTTGTTTTTCTGGCCGATCCGGGCCTCGTCCTGGAACCAGACCTCTATCGGCGTGCCACCCGGGAGGGCGGCTTTGATCTTTGCCAGCTCGGCTGCAAAGCCCCCTTTTTAAAGTCCTCCATCGCATATTCGTTCTGGGCATGGTGACGCGGGCGTGCCGTCAGTTTGACATAGCCCAGCTTCTTCAGCTCCCGCCCCACAGTCGTTTCCGTCAGGGACACACCAAAATCGCCATGGAGCCACCGCACCAGATCAATCAGCCGCCAGCGAACAACTCCATGGATCGCCGGGATCGGGCCGCTTTCAACGATCTCCGCAAGAGCCCGACGCTGGGCATCGTTCAACAACAGGGACTTGCCCGGCGCCTTCCCGTCGAGGAGTCCGTCCGGCCCCCGGGCATTGAAGCGCACCACCCAGTCGCGCACGATCTGCAACGTCACGCCGCCAATCCGCGCGGCATCGCTGCGGCTCCCACCATCATAAATTTCCGCCAAGGCCAGCAGCCGCCGTCCCTGGTTCGCGCTCCTGGTCGCACGCGCCAGTCGCCTCAAGCCCACCGCGTCAAAGTCGTCCCGCAATCCGATCGCTGCACCCATAGCCATGCCCTCCAACGGGAAGCCATAGATTCAGAAATTCAGCGCCTTGGGAATCCCCCTCGTGAGTCAGCATCACTGGAGGTCGGTATTACGTCCGCTTCTGGCCGATAGTGTTGAAAAACTCAGCTTTGCAGTAATGGTAAAGTCCTGATCCACTGGAGCTGTCGTTGGGAGACAGGCTGATGATGGGTGCTCGAACGGTTCGCTGCGCGATGAGCTGCTCGATGAGGAGCTGTTCGACAGCCTAACCGATACCCGCCAGAAGCTGGCGATCTGGCGCTACGACTACAACAATGTCCGGCCCCGCTCATCTTTGGGAAACCGGACGCCTGCACAAGCGCGTCGAGCCTTCCTGCAGGATGAGACCATCATGCCCGGCGCGCTTGTGCAGGCGTCCGGGCCATCATATTCAACCCCAAAACGCTCGTCATGATCGAGGGACTGCCGGGGGGCAGGTCACGACCCGCACCCAGATCTCATCATTCCCTGTTTCATTATCAGTGAGGCCCGGACACGCCATCAGGCCGGCACGCTATAATCCCGCACCAGCGCCAGCGCCTGCGCATTCAGCGCTGCCGCCCGCTCCACGCTGTCGCTTTCGGTGTAGCAGCGCAGTTCCGGGGCATTGCCGCTCGGCCGCAGATGGATGATGTCGCCGTTTGCGAAGTGGATACGCAGTCCGTCGGTCCGGTCGATCCCGTTCGCCTCGCCCACCAGTTCCCAGAACATCGCGGTCAGTCGGACCAGTATCGCAGCCTCATCGCCCTGCTCCAGATGAGCGATCAGCGCTTGGCTCTGTGCGGTTGGGTAACTCTGCAACCGCTCACTGAACGTATAGCGTCTGGGCAATTGCGCCTGAAGCGCCGACAGCTTCACGCCGCGCCGCTTTGCATCGACCAGCACCGACAGGATTGGCAGCACCGCGTCCCGTGTCGGCAGCGCACCTAGAGTCCGCTCGTCCAACATCACCGGCGTCGCCAGCAGGAAACCGCCATTGGCCTCATAGCCGCACACGCTCGCCTGACCATCGGCCACCAGCCCATTCATCGCCTCGATGACGAAGGGCGACCCGATCCGCGTCCGCTCCACGGCGGCAAACAGCCCCGACAGTTCGACCGCACTGTTGCAACTGACTGGCGTCGCGATCGCCGATATGCCCAACGCCCGCGCGCTCAATATGCCCAGCACGTCGCCACGCATCCAGACGCCATGCTCGTCGGCCAGCAGCGGTCGGTCGCTATCCCCATCGGTCGACAGGATCGCGTCCAGCCCATATTCCGCCGCCCATTGCCGCGCCAGCACCTGATCCTCAGGCCGCACCGCCTCGGTATCCACCGGGATGAAGCGATCGGACCGGCCCAGCGACACGGCCGTGCCGTCCAGCGCCTCGACCAGCGCGACCAATAGGTCGCGCCCGACCGCCGAATGTTCATAGACGCCCAGTTTCATGCCCGCAAGCGCCTGCGCGCCAAAGGCATCGACATAACGCGCGATATAGGGCGTGGCGGCATCCACCACCGGCGGTGCGGGGGCTGCGTCCTTCAACATCCCTGCATCGTCGAACAGGTCGGGCAACGCCACGCTCTGCGCCCTTATAGCCATCTCGTCGGGCTTCAGCACCTCACCGTCGGTGCGGTTGAACTTGATGCCGTTTCGATCGTCGGGGATATGGCTGCCCGTCACCATCAGCGACGGGATGCCGCGCGCGAACCCATAGGCCGCCACCGCTGGCGACGGCACGAACCCGCAATCATCGACCGTCCCGCCCATATGACGTACCGCCGCCGCGCAGGCCGCCATGATACGCGGACTGGACGGCCGCAGGTCGCCTGCGATGGCGACAGCGGTGCCGGGCGGAAACTGCCCGACATTGGCCAGATGTTGCAGGAACGCAGCAGTATAGGCGAAACAGACCCGGTCCGTCATCGCGCTCACCAGCCCGCGCGCGCCACTGGTCCCGAACGCGACGCCGGATTGCGCCATCAGGTCGGCGATGGAAACGGATTGCGTCATATATCTCTCCATGCCCGCAGACATGCGTGGCCGTGCCGGAAAATCAGTTGCTCGCGGTCGCCGCCGCAATGGCCTTGATCGCTTCGGTCACCTTGCGCACCTTCTGGGATTCACCGCGCTTCAGGATCATGATCTCGCCCTGCGACACAACGACGATCAGGTCGTCGACATCGACCAACGTCACCCGCGGTCCGTCGCTATGGACCAGGCAATTGCGCGCGCCCAGGAGCAGCGCGTCGCCGCGTACGGCATTCTCATCGGTGCAACGGGTGCTGACCGCATGGAGGGAATCCCAGCTGCCGACATCGGACCAGCCCATGCTGACCGGCACGCAGGCGACCTGCGTTTCCCGCTCCATGATCGCATAATCCACGGAGTCCGATGGACAGGCATGAAAGGCCATGGCGTCGGGGAAAATATGGGCGCCGTCCCGCTTTGCGTCAGCCATAGCCGATTGCACCACAGCCATCATGTCGGACTGATGCTTTTCCATCGCGTTCAGATAGGCATCGGCACGGAACAGGAATATGCCTGCATTCCAGGCGTGACTGCCTTCCGCCAGCATCCGCTCCGCATTGGCCACATCGGGCTTTTCGACGAAGCGCAGGACCTCATGCACGCGATCGCCGCACAGCTTGCCCGTCTGGATATAACCATAGCCGGTTTCCGGCCCATCGGGCGTGATGCCGAACGTTACCAGCCACCCTTTCGCCACCAGCGGCAACGCGCGGGCAATGGCTTCGTGGAAAGCTGGCAGATCGGCGATGACATGGTCGCTCGGCATCACCAGCAACGCGTCGTCGGCCTGCGCTACCAGCGCAGCCAGTGCGATGGCGGGCGCTGTATTGCGGCCGATTGGTTCCAGGATGACCTGATAATCGCTGATGCCGCTCTGGCGCAGCTGTTCGTCGATGATGTCGGCATGGACAGCGTTCGATACCAGGATCGGACTGCCTACCGATGCGCCTTCAAAGCCCTGGGTTCGCACAGCGGTCAGCTGCAACATGGTTTCGTCAGCCGTAAGGGGCAACAGCTGCTTGGGGCGTTCGGGTCTGGATACGGGCCAAAGTCGGGTGCCGGAACCACCCGACAGGATAACGGGAACGATATTCATGGGATCGCTAATCATGTCTCGCCTGAATTTAGTAAATAAATTGGTTTTTGCGGTGCGACCCCGCAATCGCTTCGCGCTTCATGGGCGTAAAGCGAGAGCTTGCCAAGTCCTTAAAGAGGCATTTATATTTCTCTATCGGAACGAAGAAGTTTCGTCCAAATAAACCGGTTTTCCAATGATAGCCCCGCATATCCCATGGTCGCCTGTTTTATCATGGGATATGCGAGGCTATCCAAGGGGCCACCGGACGGACCATCCCTTCATTAAAACCGCAACCGCACTCCACCCATCACGCTTTCGCGATGATCGTCGCTCCCGGTTTGCGCATCGACAATCTCATCCAACCTGCGCACGCCATAGTCAAAGCACCATGTGAGGAAATCCCGGGCCGCCTTCGCATAGGCACGCCGCATATGGGGTTTGCGGATGTTGGCGGAGAAAAATTCCAGAAAGTGCATGTGCACACGCGGCGGCGCCTGCGCGATGATCGGTGGTAGGGTGAGCGAGGGCGATATGGTCGACAGACGCATGAAAAACGGACAGAATGTAATTACATGTGATAATGTCCTCTATCACATATATAAATAATGGAAGAATAAATTGTGCTCGAGTATCTTTCGTTGCATGGTTGTAAGTCATGCCTATCCGTTGCAGGGCAAGTGAATATAGATTGAGAAGGTGCAATAGTGCTTAAATCAGGCTAATTGCCTTTTTTCGATCTCCCTCGAATATCGCATGACGGGAGGAGTGACGAAGAATGAAGATTGCAGTTTTTGGGCTGGGCTATGTCGGACTTTCCAACGCCGTCCTGCTGGCGCAACATCATGAAGTGGTAGCAGTCGATATCACGGCAACACGCGTGGAGATGCTCAATGCGCGCAAATCGCCAATCGTCGACGCCGAGCTGGAAGACTTCCTCTCCACCGGTCCGCTTAACCTTACCGCCACGCTTGACCCACAGCAGGCCCTTGCTGGCGCGGATTATGTGATCATCGCTACGCCGACCAACTATGATGTCGGCACCAACAAGTTTGACACCTCTTCTGTTGAGGCAGTAATCGAAACAGCCAGGGCGACCAATCCCGCCGCAACCATCGTCGTCAAATCGACGGTCCCAGTCGGCTTCGTGGAGGATGTGCGGCATCGGCTTGGTACCGATCAGGTTATTTTTTCTCCCGAATTCCTGCGAGAAGGCAAAGCGCTTCAGGACAATCTCCACCCGTCGCGCATTATTGTCGGTGAAAGGTCGGAACGCGCTCGCATCTTCGCGGAACTGCTACTGGAAGGCGCGGCCAAGAAGGACGTCGAGATCCTCTTCACCGACCCCAGCGAGGCGGAGGCGATCAAACTGTTCGCCAACACCTATCTTGCCATGCGGGTCGCCTTCTTCAACGAACTGGACAGCTATGCCATCGCGCATGGCATGGATTCCCGCCAGATCATCACGGGTGTCGGTCTCGACCCGCGCATCGGGTCACATTATAACAATCCCAGCTTCGGCTATGGCGGCTATTGCCTGCCTAAGGATACCAAGCAGCTACTAGCCAACTATTCCGAAGTGCCGCAAAATCTTATCCGCGCCATCGTCGATGCCAATCATACCCGCAAGGATTTCCTGGCCGAACAGATTATTGCAAAAGCTCCCAAGAAAGTCGGAATCTTTCGCCTGGTGATGAAGGCTAATTCCGATAATTTCCGCCAGTCTTCCATTCAGGGAATCATGAAGCGGATCAAGGCCAAGGGTATCGAGGTCGTAATCTACGAACCCGCTATGCAAGAGGATGCGTTCTTCGGTTCTACCGTGGTTCGCGATCTGGCGGCGTTCAAGCAGGAATGTGACATCATCATCGCCAATCGGATGACGGCGGATATTGACGATGTCCGGGAAAAGGTCTTCACACGCGATCTGTTCGGATCGGATTGATTTGAAACACATCATGGCGCGTCGCCTGCATGGTTCAGGCGACGCGGCCGATCCCCCACTTGCGCAGTGCTCCATCTAGATAGCGCTTGAATGCCGGAGCCCGCCCGGTGGCATCTCGCGCGCGCAGCCAAGCCAGTGCGACAACGGGCCGCCACTTATCGATGTCATTAGCAGTCACACCCGATGCTGACATATAGCTTTTCCGCAGTCGCTGCGCCGCCCAGTCGCGCCACAGGTTCGTCACCCAGTCGCTCGGTCCAATGCCAAAACGCATGAGCATTTCGGATCGCACGACATCGGCCGCCGGATGCCCGGCCGCAGCCTTCGACCAGTCGATCACCATCATGCCCTGCGGCGTCATCATGACATTGCCCAGATGAAAATCACCATGGGTCAGGGCGTCGCTATCAGGCAGCGTCTCCAGATAGGCGATCGCTGCGCGTTGCAGCGCATCGGGCGCGGGACCATAGGCAATATCGGTCGCCAGAACCTGTTTCAGCGACCGCAAATTTTCTCCATCTGCCACATGCATGGCTGCATGAATTTTTCCCATCTGGTTCAATGCCCATCCCGCCCGCATCGGATTGCGACGGATCCAGTTCATCAACGTCATGCCTTCAAGCCGGGGATAGACGATACCTCGCCGCCCGTTCCAGCTCTGCCGCCCGATCGCAGCTGCCGTCGGCACGCCGCACGCCCCGGCATGGACGGACGCGTCAACCTCGCGCGCGATCATCTCGTCCGACACGCTGTCTCGGAACAGCTTGAGCGCCTGCCCCTCACCCAAGTCGAACAGTTCCGCGCTCGCGCCTTTTGCGATGAAGGGTAACGTTTCGGAGGGCGATGGCTGCTTATCAATGGGGCGATCCATGGTTCCATCTTTGGCGGCAAATCGCATGATATACCACTGGCCAGTAGCTTTTCCGCAAATGATACTGGATGGTATCCTAAAGATACCATTACCCTATGTTATCTATTGGTATAGTTTCCGACCATCATCCGCCGTCCAGAGATGATCATGGCGCGCAATACCTCGATCGTTATCGGCTATCATTTCAGCCAGTTCGTCGGCGAACAGGTGAGATCGGGCCGTTATGGCTCGACCAGCGACGTCGTGCGCTCCGGACTACGCCTGTTGGAAGAGTGTGAAGAACGCGTCCGTGCGATGGGCGATACTACGGTAGCGGACACCCCCCTGCTCTTCGATGCGGCTGTGCAACAGGGCGGTGCACAACCGGCAGCGTCTGACATTTCTCCCTCATCTGGGGTATGAACGGCGGTATGACATGGCGACTGACGTGTCGACAGGGTCGTCCTCTATATTGACAGCCTCATGGCGGCGAAGATGGAGGGGGTATGAGCATTTCGCAGGACTTTACCTTCACCGCGCACGACCTGTTCAGCGTCGCGGGCGCCAATCACAGTGGCCGTTCCTACTCCCGCCTGGCCGACGCGCTGGAGCGGCTCCAGGGGACGCAGATCCGCACCAATATCGAGGCTGGCGGCGAAGGCGAGGAAGGATTCTTGTCCTAGTTGTCGCAAGCACGGCTGCAATTCGCGCGCTCCGGCAGCGGCGAGAAACGGCTGAGGGCGGTCAAGGTGCGTCTGTGCGACTGGCTGTTCCGCGCCATCCTGAGTGACAGACAAGGCCTTGATTATGCCTCAACTTATTTCCAGCTTGGACCGATAGAGCTGCTCATCTTCGAAGTTGCCCACTCCTCCTCCGCCGATGGCGAGCCGCTCGACATCGACCTGTCCTTACTGAAGCTCCAGAACGGTTTCCAGAACCCGCTGTCCAATTTCCGCATTGCGATGCGCCAGATCGCCGCGGCCAACGCCATACCCGATTACGATATTCAAACGATCGATGATTCGTCAGTGACAAGCCTGTCCAAAACGGAGGATGCCCCGCGCAAGGCCGGGCGTCGGCCGACTCCGGCGCGAGTGACCATCACCCGTCGCGCTGCATCGGCACTGGAAGCGGCGCCCGTCGGCTGATCTGCCGCCCGTTCCCAGCCCGGCTCCTGCCTCCCCCCTGCCCGACCACTGATCGAGTGTCGCGACCACTCGGTCGCGTCATCTCAATAGGCCGCTGATTCGTCCGCACTCCGCTATTCCTACTCGAAAGCACGAACCGTCAGGCCTTCCGATGTAGGATTTTTGCTGCGACTATGCTGGTCCCGACGGTGTCATGCTGTGGGCTTGGGACTGCTCCGCGGCTCGAGCCTTGGATTTCCATCATCTCCGTCCCCCATACACGCCGCACCGTCGCGCAGGCGATGTCCTCTCATTGCTCATCCGGTTTGCCCGATGGAAATCCCCGCCACGATCTTCGGGGGGTGACCGCCGCGCGTGAAGGCCGCGATGACCAAAGGATGCGCTGTCGTTGCCCGGCCCGGGCACCGCCATCGCCTGGGGCATCGAGATCGGCTGCCCTCGCGGAAAGGGGGCATATGCACAGGTCTGGTGAGCACCGCTTCGGCTCGTCGAATGTGCGATTCCCTTTCTCATCGCCTCGGCGCCCGCGCCGGGCCCATCCCGTCATGCTGGCGCCTCCGCCGCCCGCCGCCTGGCGATGATAGCCGGGCCGCTGGCTCGCCGTATCGAGGCAATGGTGCGTCGCGGCCGCGCCGGCCTGGCCTGGGAGGTCACGCGGCGCGACCCCGCCTATCGCGCCGACTGGGAGCGCGCGGTCGCCGCTGACAATCTCTCATCCGGGCGAGACGACCGCCCGTTGGTCTCGCGCAAGGCTGCCCTGGCGCGCCAATGGGGGTTGCACTTTTGCCGAAGATCCAGGGGAGGATTCTATGCAGGTGGTGCCGGTCTGGTCTGCCGTCCTCGATCCGTGCGTCCTGCGCGCCCGGATCGCATCCGGGGAGGCGAATGCGTCCTGTCGCTTCGATGCGCCGGCCCGCCGGGCGCGCAGCATCCCGGGGACAAACGGCGAGCATATCGCCTTCGACTGCCTGGGGGAGGTGGCGCGGATCGATCTTGTCGGGGAGAGGTTGCCCGCCGAACCAGTGCTGCTGAGCTTCGAAATCATCGCCGACGAGCGGCTTGGCTCGCAGTTGGCCGCGCTCCAGCGAATCTATTTCCATACCGGGGCGGGCGGGCAGGCGAATCGGCTGCGGCGCCAGCATCTGTCGCTTCTCGCCGCAGATGCACGCGCCGCAGGGGCAAACCTGCGGGACGTCGCCGAGCTTGTCCTGGGGCCAGGCAGCTGGCCCGGGGATGGCGAGCACCGCAAGTCGCTGGTCCGCCGCCTCGTGGCGACAGGCACCCTGCTATGCCAGAAGGGACCTGCCGCAATCCTGCAATCCTGACCCGACGGGAATGGTCGAAGGGTGTTGTCCATCTTCCGCTTCGATTGACGGGGGGTACATGTCTGCATCTGGTTCTGCGCTGGCGCATTGCCTTTCTGTCCTAAATCTCCTGCCCGGAGGGATGACGGGGCAGCGGAGGCTTCCGTGGAAGGTTCGAGGGGCGCATCGCGTAGGGGCCACGACCGCGCTCTAGGGCTCGCTGCCCTCGCCCCCGAGCCCCTTGCGGGTCTCGGCCTTCGGTGACGATCGCTTGCGCAGGATGATGGTCGCCGCCCGGTTCGCGCGGCGGCGTTTCCTGTTTGCCTCTCCCGGCGTGGCGGGTGTGGCCGGCGCTCCCGGCTAGGCCCGTCGCGGCCAAGGACAACCCCGCCCGCTGCGCTCCTGCGGGGTGCTCCACATCCGTTCCGCCCTTGCGGTGTCCTTGCCCGCTGGAGCCGGGCCTCTTGGTCGCATGTCGCCGCCCACCCCCGCCTTTGCGGGGAGGCTTTGTGCCTTTTTTTAGGGTGGTGGAAAGGACAGGCCATGCCGAAATCGTCAAGCCGCAGTGCTGCCCGTGAGGTCGGAAAGGACAGGGACGGCGAACGTGCGAGCCTCTATGACGAGGTGACCACGCGCATCGTCTCGGAACTGGAGGCGGGGCGCTTCCCGTGGGTCCAGCCATGGGGAAAGGTCGAAGGGCTGGGCGTCAACGCCGCGCCCGGCCTTCCGCGCAACGCGGTGACGGCCCGGCCTTACTCTGGCGTCAACATCCTGATCCTGTGGTGCGCCGTCATCGAAAACAGCTGGCCTTCGCAAGGCTGGCTGACCTTTCGGCAGGCTCGCGAGGCGGGAGGATGCGTCCGTAAGGGCGAGCACGGCGTAAGCGTGGTCTATGCCGATCGCTTCACCCCCAGGGGCGAGGCCGAGCGGGCGGCGCGCGATGGTGACGAGGCCCGCGCCGTTCCCTTCCTCAAACGCTTTACCCTCTTCAACGTCGCCCAATGTGATGGGCTGCCCTTAGACCTTGGCGGCGATCCGGTGCCATTGGACGAGAGCGAGATCGAGCCGGTCGCCCGGCAAGTGATCGCTGCCTCGGGCGTCGAGTTTCGCGTGGGCGGGGACAAGGCCTTTTATGCGCCCGGTGCCGACTTCGTCGCCGTCCCGCCGCAGGCCGCCTTCTTCGATCCGGTGAACTGGCACAGGACGGCTTTTCACGAATTATGTCACGCGACCGGCCATGCGAAGCGGCTGAACCGGGATATGACCAATCCCTTCGGCAGCAAGGACTATGCCCGCGAGGAACTTATCGCGGAAATGGGCTCGGCCTTCCTGTGCGCCGCGCTCGGCATCGTCCCGACCGTTCGTCACGCCGATTATCTCGGCGCGTGGCTCGATGTCCTGCGCGAGGACAACCGCGCCATCTTTCGCGCCGCCAGCGCTGCCTCCAAGGCCGCCGACTGGTTGCTGTCCCGCCATCGCGAGGTCGAGAGCGCCCGCGCCGAGGAAAGGATCGCAGCATGATCCTGCTTCCCGATGACCTGCGCAAGGCACTGCGCGCGAACGCCATTCGCCACGGCATCGCCCTGCGCGGCGGCCTTGCCGAACCGGACTTCGTGCCCCTTCTCAAGCTGTTCAACCCGCTGGGCGCGGCGACATGGCTGGCGAGCGAACTCGCCGAGGATGGCGATACGCTGTTCGGCGTTGCCGATCTTGGCTTCGGTTGCCCGGAACTCGGCACGTTCAGCCTCTTGGAAATCGCTGCCATCCCGCTGCCTTATGGCATGGCCATCGAGCGCGATCTCGCTTTCGAGACGGCTCATCCGCTTTCCGTCTGGGCCACATGGTCGCGCCGGTCCGGCTCGAGCCTCTGGGCGCAGGCGATGCTCCGCCGCCATGGCCCGGCTTCGGGCGAGACGGCTGCGGACCCTGATCTTCCACCGTCCTGACGGCGGATGACGCAAGGCGGCGCGTCATGCCGCCACCCTCAGTGCCGGTCACGTCCTGAGCATCGCAAACAGCGCGACCGGCACCTTTTGACGAAAGGCAAATGACCCATGAAACTCGACCATATCCCGCTCGACAGGCTCTATGTCGACAAGACCAACATGCGCTTTGGCCGCAAGGCGCCGGACGTCGCCGACATCCTCCCGACCATCCGCGCGCGCGGCGTCATACAGTCGCTTCTCGTCCGTCCCCCCGATACCGAAGGCCGCTTCGGCATCATCGCTGGAAGCCGCCGCTTCCACGCAAGCCGCATCGTCGCCGACGAACGGCGGGACGCGGGCGATATCGATCCCGACGCGCTGCTCCTGCCTTGCGCGATCATGGAGGATGGCGACGATGCCGCCGCCATCGAAGCCTCGATGATCGAGAACATGGCCCGGCTTGACGCCGACGAAGTGCGCCAGTGGGAGAGCTTCACCCGGCTGGTGCGGGAAGGGCGAGGGGTCGAGGAGATCGCCATGACCTTCGGCCTGCCCGAACTCTCCATCCGGCGCGTCCTTGCGCTCGGCAACCTGCTGCCGCGCATCCGCGAACTCTATCGCGCCGAACGGATCGACCGTGTCACCGTCCGGCACCTGACACTGGCGAGCAAGAGCCAGCAAAAGGCCTGGCTGGCCCTGTTCGACGACCCCGACGCCTATGTCCCCACCGGCCATCAGTTGAAGGCATGGCTCTTTGGAGGGCAGTCGATCCCGGCCCGCTTCGCCCTCTTCGACATCGAGGGCTATAGCGGCGCGACCGTCGCCGACCTGTTCGGCGAGGATCGCTATTTCGCCGATCCTGACGCCTTCTGGACGGCGCAGAACGCAGCGATCGACGCATCGCGCGCGGCCTATTTCGCACAGGGCTGGGCCGATGTCGTCATGGTCCCGCCTGCCGAGCATTTCCATGCGTGGGAATATGAAAAGGCCCCAAAGCGCAAGGGCGGGCGCGTCTATGTCGATGTGCGCGGAACCGGCGAGGTCCTGTTTCACGAAGGCTATGTCACGCGCGCCGAGGCGCGCCGGATCGAGCGCGGCGAAGCCGCCGCGCCGCCCAAGGCCCAGCGGCCCGAGCTAACGTCCACGCTCCAGACCTATGTCGACCTGCACCGCCATGCAGCCGTGCGCGCCGCACTGGTCGGCCATCCCGCGCTTGCCCTCCGGCTCATGGTGGCGCACGCCATCGTCGGCTCGCCTCTATGGACCGTACGTCCCGAACCGCAGGTGACGCGCAGCGACGAGGTTCGCGAGAGCATCAAGACATGCCGGGGCGAGGCGGTTTTCGACACGGAACGGCGCATTGTCCTGGATTGCCTCGGCTTCGGCAGCGAGGAACCCAACGTGACGGGCGGGAACGGCGATGACTATGGCGTGGCCGGGCTGTTCCTGCGTCTTGTCGCGCTGCCTGACGAGGCAGTGATGCGCGTCCTTGCCGTCGTCATGGGCGAGACCTTGATGGCGGGCTCGGCAGCGGTGGAGGCAGTCGGCGAGGAGGTCGGCGTCGCCATGGCCGACTGGTGGCAGGCCGACGCAGTACTCTTTTCCTTGCTGCGCGACCGCGAGGTGCTGGGCCGGATGACGGCGGAAGTCGCGGGGGAAACGGTCGCCAGCGCCAATGCGGGCGAGAAGGCAAAGACCTTGAAGCGGATCATCGCCGATCATCTCGACGGCGCGGAAGGCCGGGACAAGGTCGACCGCTGGGTGCCGCGCTGGATGCAGTTCCCACCGTCTGCCTACACGCAAAGAGGTGGCGTTGGCACGGTTGACGCCCATGCCAAGGTCATCGCCGCGCGCCAAATGAGCGCCGGGGATTGCCCGGCGGAAGCAGAGGAAGAGAGGGAGACGCCGTTACCCCGGGCGGCATGAACGAAGGCGGGCGGGCGCGATCGCGCCCCCCCGCCACATTCGGGGAAATCGCGCCCCGCGGGCGCCC